>PKCQ01000200.1 GCA_002862265.1 Planctomycetaceae bacterium
GGTTTCGGGTTAATTATCCAAAGCACTTAACGCAAGTTATAGTTCTTTCTGCATCGACTCGACTTCTTGCAAGCGTTCTCTGAATTCGAGATTCGAAGACACGTCTGCAATTTTCCCAAGTATTGTTTTGGCGGCTGCGACCCGGACAGCAGGCGGTCCGTCTTCGCAGAGTTCCCCTAGCGTCTGTGTTGCCCTGATCCCTGACTCAAACAGACGACCTTGAATCGCTCTTACGGCTTCCATGCGAATGCGATGCACTCGTTCGCGGAAATCTGCTCTGGCGGACAGTCTATAAGCATTCCGCTCCGACATGCCGACCTCTTTTGCCGCATCGCGAACAGTCCATCCAGACGCGACTAGCGGAACGATCAACTCACATTCGGTCTGCTTTACTGTCGATTCTGTAATCATGAGTGCCTGCCAAAATCTGCCGAGACGTCGTTTACTGTCTACTTGCGCGGGACTGTGTCAAGAATCTGCTGCGATGACTGGCACCGCAGGAGGCGCCACGACTAGGAAAGGACCCGACTCACGGATAGGGCCTACCAACCAGCGACGCCTATTTCGAGGAGAATCGGCCCAAATATGTCTTCCCGGTATTGGCCATAGTAAAGCCAAAATGAAGCACACACTTGAATTTCTACCGAATCCCAATCGTTGTGAGCATGATACTTTTACCAGGCTCAACAAGAGTGATCCCAGTCAGCAACCGGGCACAACGTTTAGTTGCGCTCGATGGACTACCAACTTCCGCACACCTAGCCTTACAGTTTTTCGGACAAAACAAATTCGATGTTGAAATTGTGTTCCACTCTCGTGATCTTAGCCGCGCATGTCGCAATTGCTGACGCCGGCGTCATTTTTCAATTCGATGCAGACCAAGATGATTGGGTTAACAATGAATTTGAGCCATTCTCTGTTGCCTTCGCTGCCGGTGAAGGCGTGGATGGTAGCGGCGCTCTAAAGATCTCTGGTACGGCGCGAGATAGTTGGCACATAGTTCATGCCTGGGAGACCGATTGGCCCGCTCAACCGAATTTTACTAAGATCACCTTTGATATCCGCTTCCAAGATCCGACGATCGACTTTTATTATTCGTCAACTGGATTCAAGATTAAGGAAGATGGTGGCGACGAAAGCGTCATATACCTCGCGCTCAATGTGACATCGATCGGTGGCGGATACCGCCGCGTTGAATTGTCGCCTAAGCTAATTGATGGGGAGGGCGACCCGATCACGAACCTGCCCTTATCCCGCAACACTACCGGGCTTAATCCTCACATCACAACAACACAATCCAGTCACACAACGCCGTTAATCATGTTCATTGACAACATACACGCTTTTTCGTCGAGTGAAGCAGTCTTTCCAGAGCCATCGGCGATCGCGATCTGGTGCGTGCTCGGTGCAGGAACGCTCGTAATGCCTCGCATGCGAAGACGAGAAGCCATACGATACTTTCCACGACATACGATCGTTTGAGTCGATGTACTCCGCGAGCTCAGACAGGCCTGTCCATCACAAGTAAAAGATCCAAATTGCAACAATATCTCTCGATCTGCTCGTGCAATTCGTAATCACAAATCTCTCTTAGTTGCCGTGCAGCTAATCGTGAAAGCAATCTTTTGTATCGAATATTTTCTGATTCAGATTATGCCGCACTTTACGGATTAATTTCGTCAATTCTTAGGTCGTCGATCACGCTACGAACTGATTCTGCACTAGCTTGGAATTTCGCTTTTTCCGCCTCGTCCAGCTCTGGGGCCAGTCGTCGTTTAATACCGCCCTGCCCAACCACGCAGGGCACGGAGAGACAAACTCCTCGCACTCCACAGAAGCCGTCAATGAGGACACTCACAGGTAGTGTTTCGCAGCGATCGTGGACGACTCCATCAACAATCATCTCCACTGCCGTTGCGACAGCGTAGTTCGTGTAACCACGGGCATAGAATATCTCAAACCCAGCCGTTCTCGATTCCGCCTCGGCATCGGCAAGCCAATTTGCGTGAACGAGCTTGGTCATTACATGGTCGAGTTTCATTCCACCAGTCGTTGCATGACTCAGAGTCGCAAACTGAGTGCGACCGTGTTCACCGATCACGTAAGCGTTGATATCGACTGCGTTAATATCAAGCTTATTTGCAAGGCATCTTCGAAATCTAGCCGAATCTATTAAGGTCCCAGTGCCAATTACTTTTCGGTATCCGAGTCCAGTCAGGCGAATGAGCTCGTAAGTAATAACATCAAGTGGGTTACTAACATTGATAAATATCGCTTCCGGGCTACGGTGAACCAGAGGCGGAACGAGTTCTTGCGCAAGTTGTGCGTTTCCACGCGCTAGTTGCATTCGATCCGTCATGTCCGAGGGGCTAGGCAAACTCGCTGCGAATATGACAATGTCGGAGTCATCCGTATCTTCTGTGGTACCCGCACGTACAGTCAGATTATGTCCGGTAAAGGCGATGGCATGATTAATATCCAAAGCCTCGGCATTGGCTCTGCGTTGACTTACTGAATTATCACGAGCACACAAGACAATTTCTTCGGCTAAACCTCGTCTTGCGAGAAATAAACCAATAATCTTGCCCACATTCCCGACGCCTATGATTGAGATTTTCAATTTATTGCTCGTTTTGAAACGGGTGAGGGCACATACTCTGAATGGTTAGCGCTAGCACCTGCTGGAAGTAAACTACCTTCAAGCTTATTCCTGTCGTTGCCACACAGTCGCAATCAAAGAGATGTCTACTGCCGCAATCGAGTGAATCCGCTTCGCTAAAGCGTTCGGCCTTATTTCTTCGGGTAAAACACTGCCTTCAAATGCCCCTGCTACCGAAGCAATGACCCAAAAGTCTCGCCGAGATATGAACATGACTAAACCATAGATTCTTAAGGCAAGACCGTACAGCATCCGCCAGCATCCAACATAAGTAGAATAGTCATGGCCGATTAACATTTCAAAAACCCCACCAGGATATAATCGCGACTCTCGCCATTAAGTCTAGCAAGGCATGGAAGTGTGTTGTCTTACTGCCGAATAGCTTACCACCGTTGAAGTAAGTGCTTTGGTCACATGGCACCGCGACCGCTTGCGGTGGCGATCAAAAGGGAAGTGACTGCCCCTGGCAATTGGACCACTCCGACATCGTTCATATTATGGTGTTGGCTTGGAAGACCCAATCAACTGTACACGATGTCGAGCTCACGCGATCCGAGGTGGGCACTGCTCCTTCCTGGTTCCAAACCAAATCACCGCGAACGTAATGTAAATCCATGGTAAAGATTAAGCGAGTTCGCACGAAACAATGCTGCCGTTGCGAGCAATCGAACGAAGTCCTCTATCGCGTTCGCACGGAAAAGGATGGTCCCTGGATCTTTCTCTGTCCGGAATGCCTTGATTTAGCCAGACCAGGAAACGTTCACTACCAGTACGGCGGCACTTGGAAAAGTAAGAAGCGTCATTAACTCAGCCAAGTTCCGTATCACCTTAGCAACCCCTTCAACGCGCACCGCATTCCGTGAAAGTTGGTTGCATCAAATTCAACAAGCAATGCAAGTCGTTGTTTGTCTTCTTCTTTGAAAGCCAAAGCTTATTTATCCTTCGGTTCCTGTTCCGAAACGTGAAGAAGCTCAACGCGAACACATTGGCCGCGTTTGCGCACAACCCCAATCAGTCCGGCACTTTCCAAATCACGCAATCCACGCTCGACACCTTTGCGTTTCAAACCGAAAGGAACACAGCGTTTCACACACAGGACTAACTGGGACCGGCTCTCACGCATCCCCGCCAGCCACCAAAGAACGATACCCACCACCAACGCATTGCGTCTTGGGATAGATGCCGCTTTTGTCATCCAGCCACAAGGGATTGGGCCTTTGATGAACGGCTCAGACTGCCTGCGGCTACATGCCTTGTGTTCTTTTTTGGGAGGGAGTTTTGTGCCAGCTCTAAACTGCTCCAATTCGATACCCATACCAATACATACTCCTTTACTATTTAAGAGACACCTTTTAATAGATAAGTATTAATAGAGAGACGGGTGGTTCCGTTTGGTGCCATACCCCGTCCCGTTTGGTGCCAAGCTGGTTCCAAACAGGACGGGGTTAACTCGGCCAAGATGCGGGTCACGGACTCCCACATTTCGGCACCGCGCTCGTCTCGAAATCTCTCTGGTTAGGCGATGACGTCGGCATCCGTTTCTAATTCAAAATCGCCAAGTACAATTTTCGAGGCTTCCCGCTTGGCAGCTTTTGCATCCGCAACGACTTCTTGGATGGAGTCAGCCGGTCCCTCGACAAGCACTGCATCATGCACCGGAGCACATACTACAATCCTACGTTCTTCCATGATGGAGCAGGCAAGTCTGAGCATTTCCGCTCCATTGGCCTGACAAGGGAAGTTCGCAAGTGAGCGGGGGTTGTAATCACCTCCAATGTGGAGCGTCCAACCGAAGACAGTTTGTAGATGCCCCAAAAGAAGTGCATGGTCGACAGCGGCGCCAGACCACTTCCAGAATTTCGGGTATGTCTGCCGATGCAGCTTCAAAAGTTCGCGACCGACATCAGTACACTCACCAATAGATATTGATAGCGACTCGGCCCCCATTCCGTACTGGACGCCTAGTGTGCATGCCTTGAACAATGTCCGCTCACGTTTGTGGCTGTACTTGGTAGCACTGTCTGGGACTGCTCCGGCTTATTTAGCAAACGTCAGGTACGGGTCGCCTGAGCGATACGCATTCTTCATCGCCGGAAAAAGCGGCAGCTATACCAAACTCTTGTTGTGACCAATCCAGATAGGCAATCGCATTCCCAGAGGTGGGTCGAATGAGAGAGCGTAACCAATTGCTAGGACCGAAGATGAACTTCGAATTTCTCGGCTGCAA
>PKCQ01000511.1 GCA_002862265.1 Planctomycetaceae bacterium
GCCTCATCCCAATGGGGCAATCGACCTTGGCTCAGCTGTGATTACGCCTGGACTTTTTAGCGCCGCGGCGAACTTGGGGCTGAGTTCACAAGTTGATCCATCTTCGCAGCCTGATTCGTCCTACGTGGTCGCCGCTGATGCAATGACATCTGGTATTTCACGCGAGCAGAGCTTGCTCAACTCCGGTTTGCTCCACGTTGTACTTACACCTGGCGATAGCAATCCAATGGCAGGCTCAGCCAGCATGATTCGTGTGGGAGCCGACGAGCCCGTTGCTCAAGAAATTGCAGCGGCAAAGTTGGTCCTGTCCGGTGCGTCCCGTTCGACAAGTAGATTTCCGTCTAGCCTCGCTGGACAGTTGCAATTTATTGCTCAGAGTTTTGCTGGCGAGTTACCTGATACTAGGCTTTATCTTCCCGACGCAGTGGTAGCTCGCTTGGAGAAGCGGCGTCTTGCCGGCCTCAAGGCAATAAAGGCTGGTAAGACGCCCGCACTGATCGTGGCCAATGATCCTGCTGAAATTCGCGGTGCCTTGGAGCTCGTTCAATCGCTCGGACTAAAAGCCAGCTTGATGGGTGGCCGCGAGTTGAAGAACTTCATGCCAGAGTTGAGAAAGCTCGGAATGCGAGTGATCGCTTCTCCTGTAGGGCCAACCAACTATGACTGGTACCTAGACGAACTCGTCGAGGCGGATGCCAAAGGGATTCCGGTTGCCTTCTCAGGTGAGAACGCAGAACAATTGCGTCTACTTGCGAGCCAGGCTGTCGCACGCGGAATGAATGTCCGGCGTGCCTTGGCAGCACTCTGCCACGGGCTGGATGGCTATGTACACACTTCAGGAATTGCGGCTGGCAATGCCGCAGACTTGGTCGTTTGGTCTACTTCGCCACTCGACCTCTCCGCCAAACCGCTGGCAGTCATCGTCGATGGCAAGTTGGTTACATCGGAGGGGCAGCAGTGAGAAAACTCAATATGAAACACCTCTTCCAAACCTTGTCGCGGCTCGCATGCTTGGCTCTTTGCCTCGCAGGTCTGATCGGACAGTCACAGCTAGCTTCTGCTGATGACTCGCAGATCCTGATTCGAGCGAAGAGCATTCATACGGCGAGCGGCGAAACAATCGCACCTGGCCAAGTGTTGATTGCAGGTGGCAAGATTGTCGCGATCGGCAAGGAGGTTCAAGCGCAAGGCGGCGCGACAGAGATCGAAGTCGACACCTTGATCCCAGGACTCATCAATGCGGCAGGTAGTACAGGACTTGGCAATCGTGCTGCGGAAGTGTCTCGTGAAATTACACCTGACTTCGCCACGGCTCGCTCGGTCGACTGGAGCTCTCGGCAATTCGCCGAAGCACTAGACCAAGGCGTAACAACGATTCAGATTTTGCCTGAAACAGAGAGCGTCTTTTCAGGTTTCGCTTGTGTCGTCAAAACGGCGGGTGAAGCGAGGCTGATTGACGGTGAGAAGGGTGTGGTAATTGCCATTTGTAGCGATCCTGCTTCCGGCAATCGCTCGCGTTCACGGCCGGACAGCATTTACGTCCGACAGCCGACCAATCGAATGGGGGTTGTCTGGATCGTACGTAACGCCTTACACCAAGCGAAAAACAAAGGCAGCATCCTCGGCGTTGATCCCAAGACACAACATGTGCTCGAAAAAATCGTGGCTGGAAAGATGTCAGTCCTCTCCGTCAGCCGAATGGATTACGACATTCGTTCCGCCCTGGAACTTGGCGGTCAGTACAACTTCAAGCCAACAATTTATGGTGGTGACGAAGTCTATCGCATGCTCGATACCTTCAAGGAAAGTGGAGCTAGCTTGGTGTATACAGCTCTGACCACCTCGAGCTCTCGCTTGCGTGGTTCGGAAGGCACCGAACTCAGGTGGAATGTACCGGGGCAAATGCACGAAGCTCGAATTAAGTTCTGTTTGGCGGGAAGCAACCTGCTAGATCAGGCTAGATTTGCCGTTCGCTATGGCCTGCCAACTGACCAAGCCCTAATGAGCATTACTTTGCATCCGGCAAAGATTCTGAACCTGGACAAGGAAATTGGATCGATCGAAGTTGGCAAACAAGCTGACTTGGTCGCACTTAGTGGTGATCCGCTCAAGCCAACTTCTCGAGTGGAATGGACAATGCTTCGCGGAAAAATCTACGGAAATAAAGAAGAGAAATAGTTATGCGTTTCGCAACTTTCAGGACTCAATGTTTTACAAGTTTGTCCTGCATCGCACTTTGTCTTGTCGCAGCAAATGTGGCGAGTGCGGCGGGGCCGCTGGCCATTCAGAATGCCAAGATCATCACGGTTTCCGGTGAGATCATCGAAAAGGGAACGATCCTGATTCGCGATGGTATTATCGAAGCCGTCGGAGCAAATGTCGAAGTGCCCGGCGAAGCTTTGGTGATTGATGGCGAAGGTAAGGTCGTCATGCCCGGTTTCATTGACGCGCACAATTCCGCAGGCATGAGCCAAGCCAACGAGCGGAACTCGGTGGTGCCGTTCCTGTCCGTGGTTGACTCGATTGATCCGATCGCGAACTACTTCGAAGAGTGTCGCCGCAACGGAATCACATCTGCGGCCGTCGTGCCCGGTAACAGTACACTGATCGGCGGCAAGGCAGCGATCGTTAAGACGGCTGGACAATACGTCAATGACATGATCGTGCGTCGGGACTCCGCTCTGAAGATCTCGCTTCGCCCCGTTTCAGGCAGTCGCATGAGCCACTTGGCACGCCTTCGTAAGGAACTCGAAAAGGCCGTGAAGGAAGTCGAGAAAGAGAAGGAAGCTGACAAGAAAGAAGTAGAGAAAAAAGACGACAGAGGGTCTGGAAAGAAGCTGGAAGCGAAGAAGGAAGACGACAGCCAAGAGGGAGAGAAAGCAGATCCGAAGGCAGCTGCAAAGCCTGCCACCGCGTCAGCTACACCAACCGCACCTACAGCCGCAGACGAAGGCATGAAGGCACTGATGGCTGTCGTGCAAGGCAAGATGCCAGCCTACCTGTACTGTGAACAAGCAATGGATGTGCCCTCTGCTCTGAAGTTGGTGAAAGACTACAACCTGAAGCCGATCTTCGTGCTCGGACAGCGATGCCACAAAGCAGCCAAGTTGCTCTCCGACCAAGGTCAAGCCGTCATCTTGGATCCAACATTGGTCTACTGGGATACAAATCCTCGCACCCGCGAAGATGCGAAGGTTATCATTCCACAGATCTATCGCGAAGCCAAGGTACCTTTCATCTTTCAAGTCAGTGAGGCGAGCACTCGCGGCACCGTCGGTTCAAGCTACTTCTGGTATCAAGCCGCCACCGCCGTGAAGCATGGCACGAGTGAAAAAGATGCATTGGCAGCGTTGACAATCGAGCCTGCAAAGCTGCTGGGAATCGACAAGTTGGTGGGATCAATAGAAGTGGGCAAAGAAGCAGATCTAGTGATTCTGACTGGCGAACCTCTCGACATCACTACTTGGGTCGAGCACACGATCGTGGGCGGCGAAGTTGTCTACGACCGTGCGGAAGATGAGAAACTACAGCGTCTCTTGGCACCCAAGGCGGAGTAGATCATGCACGAAATGAATTGGATACTCCGGCGCAGCGCGCTGCTATGCCTCGCCTGCTGCTCGCTGATTTTCAGCGTCCCCGGCCGTGCCAGCGCCGACACGCATGTTTTCTATGCTGCGGCGATTTGGTCAGGGCAAGGAGAATCGCTCGAGAACGGCGTAATGGTCGTGACCGACGGGAAAGTCACTGAGGTTGGCGTTCGCGGCAAAGTCAAAATTCCCGCTGCGGCAGTATCGCACGAACTGGGCGAAGTCACTTTGATGCCCGGCTTGGTCATTGCTCAAACGAGCATGGGTGGCTCTTTCGGCAGTGATCCTTACTCGATCAGTCCCGAAGTCCGAGCCGTCGATGGGTTTGATCCTTTTGACGATTACGACTCCTTGCTGGCTGCGGGAATCACCTGCGCGCAGGTCTCGCCGAGCGGTAGCAAGTTGGTAGCTGGCCAAGGTGGCGTGGTTCGTCTCGGGGCTGAGCCTGGAGAACACGTCGTCAGTGAAACCGATAGTTTGCTGATCAATTTGAATGCTAACGAGTTTCGTCCAGCGAGTATCTACGAGCCGCCAGTTGGTGCTGTCTCAGTAGATCGACCACTAGAGCCAACGCGTCCGCAACTGGCTACAAGCCTTTCGCAAGCTCGTGTAGGCTTGGAAGCGTTGTTTGCCGAAGCAGCCGTGTCGGCTGACTCGGAAGACCTCGGCTTGAGCGCTCTCGCCGGTTTGCTGGGCGATGGCACTCCGGTTCGCTGGGATGTGCGAAACAATGCGGAATCTGCGGCAGCGTTGGCTTTGTCAAAGCAATTCAAGCTATCTTGGATCCTGGTTGATCCGGCAGAAGTAGACGCCATCGCGAAACCTTCGGTATGCCAGTCCCCTCAAATGCGAGGCATCATTGTCAATCCAGAGTTGAGCCCAGGGCGAATCAACAATCCAGCGGTTCCACGTGAAGGTAGCAAGAAGCCGACCCCGGTTTGGACTCGCGTCAAACAATTGATCGATGCTGGTGCTGGGGAACGCATTGCGTTGCACGCGTCGACCGACAGTGAACTCCAGCAGTTGCTTTTCACCTCTTCGATTCTCGGTCGCGGTGGTATCTCCAAGACGCAGATCCTTAGTATGCTGACCGCCAATCCGGCTCGTATCCTCGGAGTCGAGAAACAAGTTGGGTCTTTGCAGCCGGGCTGTTTCGCCGACTTTGTAGTGATGTCGGGCACGAACTTGAACGGCAGTGTCTTCGAGGGATCTGTGGACCCGCTAGAGGTGCGCTTTGCCAACTCGTCAGGTGGAGGCAATCATGGAAACAGTGGTGGTTATGGTGCTG
>PKCQ01000234.1 GCA_002862265.1 Planctomycetaceae bacterium
GGGGATCTCTTCTTTTCGCTGGCACCCGACGAAAAACGAGCTGCTGCTGACTTCCGAAGGAGATCTCTATCATCTGGAGAACGTCGAAAAGCCAGAGCTGACACGACTTACGAAGACCGACGAACGCGAGTCGCAAGTCAACTTCTTGCTAGATGGTTCTGGCTACACGCTGCGGCGAGACGATACGGTCATCCAGACTAAGTTCGGAGAGCACTTGGTTCGGCAACTCAGTCCCACGCTGCCGTCGAGCGAATCACTGAGTAGTTACACGCTCAGTCACGATGGCAAACGGATCGCCGTCATGACTCGTACCGGAAGTCGCTCTGGTGCACGTACTGTCGATGTTATTCGCTACCGTGATCGCTTTGCCAAGTCGGATAAAATCCCGCGCACCGTGTCCGACGATGAAGTGGCTCCTTCAACGGTTCGAGTTTACTTGTTCGAGCCAGAGTCAGACGTCACCGAAGAAGCACCTTTGTTGAAGATCTTCGAAGAGACAATCGATGAGCCGCGCGATATCATCAGCACGCCGCGTTGGTCGCTGGACAACGAACAAGTGACCTTCTGTTTCTTTGACCAAGAGAACTCCGAAGTACAGATCAAGCTCGCGAAGTGGCCAACAGAAGAAGAACTTGCCAAAGGCCTGGATGAAGCTGAGTCGAAGCGGACAAGTGACTTTCGTAAGGAAATGAGTGAGGCCAGAGAAAAAGACAAGGAAGATGGTACGCCGGGCAGACGCGGACCGGGCGGGGGGCGGACCAAGAGCCCAGCCACTTTTGAGCATATCGCTAAGACCGTCTACCAATTCCAACACTACGGAGGCCCCAATACTCCATCGATGGTCTCACCAGACTTCGCCGGTGATAGCAGGCACATTGTCTTCATCAGTGAACAGAGCGGATTTCGCCACGTTCACCTGTTAGACCCACTCTATGAAAGTGTCCGGCAATTGACCTCGGGGCGATTCGAAGTCTACCCCATCCGCTTCTCGAACGACCATCAGCACTTGTTCGTGACATCAACCAAAGATAGCGCAGCCCGGCGAATGGTCTACGACTTAAACCTTGAATCTGGTGAACTGAAGAGACTGAACAAACAGGATGGCACTTTTTCGGGAGTGGCTGTCAGCAACAGTGGACAACGCATGGTCGCTAACTTTGTGACCTATGGCAAACTAACGGAATTGATCGTTCAGGACGAACGCCAGCGTATCACACAGATCACTGATTCGCATCCCGAGCGAACTAAAGAACTTACAAGTGTCAAACCTGAGTTTTTCGAATACGAAAACCGACACGGGCACAGTATTGCCGGTATGATGTTCAAGCCGAAGGGATGGAAGAAATCGAAGAAGCATCCACTGCTGATCTATGTCTACGGTGGGCCACTCGGGAGTCGCCATAGCGTGAACGATGGAAGCTACAGCTCAGATGCTTACTTCTTCCAGATGTACATGGCTCAAACGCATGGATACTTAACGGTCGTAGTCGATCCACGTGGTCAGTCCGGGTACGGAGGTTTGTTCGAAAAATCGAATTATGAACAAGTCGGGAAACCGCAGGTCGAAGACCTTGTCGACAGCGTTTCTTTTATGAAGGAAAATTTCAACATCGACGACCAGAAGGTCGCGATCTATGGCTGGAGCTTCGGAGGCTTCCAGACGCAAATGTGCCTCTATACGGAACCGGAAGTATTCCAAGTCGGAATTGCCGGGGCCGGGCCAACGCAATGGGAGAATTACAACTCTTGGTACACAACGGGAACGGTCGGTCCCTCGCGTAAGGGAAAGCCAGATCAAGAAAAGTATTCATTGCTCCCGCTCGCCAAAAACTTACAAGGACAACTCTTGTTGCTTCACGGCATGGAAGACTTCAACGTGCTCTTCCAAGATACAGTGGCCGTTTACCGAGCGCTCCTGAAGGCCGGCAAGGAAACGCATGTCGAGCTCTTCCTCGATCCCACTGGCGGCCATGGCTTGGGTGGTGACGTGAAGCGAATAGGTCGCATGCGGAAGTACGAGGAATTCTTGCTTCGCACGATCGGAAGCGGCAGCAAGTAGCCTCTCACGTGAAAGGTGGGCAGGTCAAGATCTGCCCACTTTGCAAATCAGCTCGAACTAGCCAATCAGATGCAGTTTGCCGCCGCGGATCCGTAACTGGGAGATCTGCTGTTCAACGATGGCTTGCAAGTTTTGGCCATCGAAGGGAACTTCTTTCACAATCAGATTTTCGGTCGCACAAAGTGGCGGTTCCATCGGTGACAGCTCATCAATGTCGTAACACTTGAGGTCCTGCTAGCCAAGATCATCAGCCAGGATCAGAACGATATTGGCTTTCGCTGGACGATCATCCGCTCACGCGGGGGCCAGCATGGCAAACGAAATGAGCATGAGCCACATGCATGCGGTGTATATTTTCATGAAGCAATCATTGTCGTTGATTCGTTTTGCTAAAAGGCGTTTCGTAGCTACGCTGGCCAGAGTGTGGGAATGGAGTTTTAAAAATAGCTCAATTGGTGCCGCCTCCCACTGTTGAGCCGAAGCAATTCTGCCATGACGCTCAGAAATAGTTCTTTACGTCGAAGTATTGCGTCCCCGAATAAGCTGATCTCTTCTCTCAATGAGTTGTTGTCGCGATAGAGAAACAGCTCCATACTGGTCACTCTGCAAGTCGGCTTAGCAACTTCAATTGCTGGCTCTCGTGACCGCTGCGAGTCGCGATATCATGCAAGTCGGAGACGAAGACATCCGCTGGAAACGGATCGAACCCAAAGTACGTTTATAGCCGAATCAGCCCAGACAACTCCGAAGCTATCTCAGCAGTCGGAAGCCAAAGAATTTCGATTTCGCGTAGTAGCTTTTCCCGGTCTTGGGTAACCTCTCTGCGTCTCCAGCGCAACAGCCGCTGCACGAAAATGGCTAAAGCTCGTTCCACGATAACTGTCTTCATCTTAATGCTGGCGAGACGCACCGGAAACCAAGAGGCGAATTCTGCCATTCCCAGCAAGCATAACTGTTTAATAGAATATCGGCTTCTGTCCGCTGCAACTCAAACTCTCGGCGTAGATTTTTCACGACCAAGCTTTCGAAACCAGAGGAAACAATGCTTCGAAACACGATACTGTCCTTGATTAGCCTTTGCCTTCTGCCACAGCTGTTGACGGCTGGTCAATTCACGGAAGTTTTCCAAGAATTTGCGTTGGACAACAACTACGGAAAAACGGTGGCGCTTGCGGACTACGAAGATTCGCAAGTGGTCGTATTAGCATTTCTTGGAACTGAGTGTCCGTTGGCCAAGCTTTACGGCCCTCGTCTCCAAGCTTTGCACGAAAAGTTCAAAGAGAAGGGTGTCGCAATCCTCGGAGTAAACTCCAACACCCAAGACAGCATGACCGAATTAAGCGCCTACGTGCATAGATACGGCATCAAGTTTACGATGCTGAAAGATGTTGGAAATAAGCTCGCCGATGCGGTTTCAGCGACGCGCACACCCGAAGTCTTCGTGTTTGACCAAGATCGCAACTTGCGCTACCACGGACGGATCGATGATCAGTACGGCGTAGGCTTTTCGCGACCTGAGTCTCGCAAAGAGGAATTGGCCGACGCCATCCAAGCTTTGCTTGACGGAAAAGAAATCGAAAACACGGAAACCCAAGCCGTCGGATGCGTCATTGGTCGCGTGAAGAAGAGCAAATCTAAAGGTGAGATTACTTACACCAAACATGTCGCCAAGATTTTGAATTCGCGATGTGTGTCTTGCCACCGTGAAGGCGAGATTGGCCCTTTCAATCTACAAAGCTACGACGATGTACTAGGCTGGGAGGACACTATTCTTGAAGTGATCGGCGACAATCGCATGCCGCCTTGGGGCGCCTCGCCAGATCACGGAGATTTTGCCAACGACGCGAGAATGAGTGAACAAGAGAAAGCAACTCTGCGAACTTGGATCGCAAACGGCATGCCTGAAGGTGACCCCAAGGACTTGCCAGAACCACCGAAGTTCGTAGAAGGCTGGCGGATCCCCGAACCAGACCAAACCATTCCAATGCGATCCAACAATGTTCCATTTGATGTTCCAGCCGATGGAGTTGTCGACTATCAACGATTCGTGACGGAGCCACTTTGGGATGAAGATAAGTACATCTACGCTGCTGAAGCGCGACCGCAGAATCGAGCGGTTGTCCACCACATCTTGGTTTACATCATTCCACCTGGAGCGCGGCGGATGGACATCGAGAAAGTGCTTGTCGGCTACGCGCCAGGCAGTTTGCCGATTCACTACAAAGATGGTGTCGCAATCAAAATTCCCGCCAAGTCGCGATTGCTCTTCGAAATGCACTACACGCCTAACGGCTCACCCGAGACCGACCTAAGCTATGCTGGCGTCTGTTTCATGGACAAAGAAGATGTCATGAAACTTGCTGACGGACAAGTGGTAGCGACTCCACCGAGAACGTTGAGGATTCCACCGAACGAGAGTAATTTCGAGGTTTCAGCAAGTCGCCGCATCTACCGTGATCAACTCTTGCTTTCGATGACACCGCACATGCATCTTCGCGGCAAGGCATTTACTTACGAAGCGAAGTATCCCGACGGCACAACGGAAACACTTCTCGAGGTACCAAAGTACGACTTCAACTGGCAGCTAAAGTACATCCTGGCAGAGCCGAAATTACTGCCCCGCAAGACCGAGATTGTATGCACGGCAGTCTTCGACAACTCGGAAGACAACCCTGTGAACCCTGAACCAAACAAAACGGTTCGCTGGGGCGATCAGAGCTGGGACGAAATGATGATTGGCTTCATGACCACGCTCCCGGTGGACCAGGAATAATAGCTGTTCCCATTACAATTAGTGGGATTCGCCAGAA
>PKCQ01000437.1 GCA_002862265.1 Planctomycetaceae bacterium
GTTGTTCAGTCATTGATGTCTCGTTCAGTCAGAATCGATTCTTCTTACTGGTGTAGCGTGCCTAAGATCTCGCAGCATCTTTTCTTTGTGTATGTTTGACATGTCGGCAATCTATGAATTATTTTTGTACAACGCAAGCCTGTGAAAGCTAGCAGCTGGACAGTGGCTGCGACACAGTGACGCTGCCATCGTTCATGCTGGAGGTTTGACTGATTTGCTTTAAAAATTTGACACGAAAAGTACATCAGATAGAACTGAAGCTGATGGCGACTTAGGTTGCGGTCTTCTTGAAAACCTATCTAGCTTCTGGAAAGCGATACAGAAAGAGTGAAAACATTAGAAGATGTAGCAGCAGAGCTTTGTGTCTCAGAATCAATGGTTCGGAGACTTATAAGCAAAGGAGAAATCGAGCACTACAGAATAGGAAGGGCAGTGCGTGTTAGCGATGAGCAGCTCAACAGATACTTGGAATGCTGCCTTGGTGAGCCTCCACACAAGAAGGCTTCAGTTACGAAGCGGCACTTCTAAACTTGTTCGCTTGCTCCAAAAGGTACTCGGGGTTCTTCTTCAACTTTTGATAGACCCTGAGTACCATCTTCTCATCTTTGTGAGACATCAGTTGCAAGACTGTCTCAAGTCCCATGCCTTGCATGAGGGCGTTTGTACACCAAGTATGTCTTAAGCCATAAGCGATTGGCGTCCAGCCAATTTCATCGGCAATTCGGTGCATGGCACATTTGATACTGTCTTTGGTCCATGGCCTGCCCTTCGTAATGAGAAATAGGAAGTCGTCTGGTTCCCTGCCTTGCAATTGAGCCTCCAAGATCTCCCATGCCTTGTCGCTGGGATAGATGGTGCGCTCTGTGCCATCACCTTTGACCGATTCCACAGGCGGAAGAACACACACCCTGTCTCGCATATGCCTTGGCTTGAGTCTCCTTGCCTCCCCTGGTCGGCATCCAGTTTCCATCAGAAACACGACAAACGACTTGAACGGCTCCTTGACTTTGCCGAGTATCTGACTGCACTGGTCATCATCGTAGTATTCATCTCTCATCTGCTCCTGCGGCTTCTTGTATCCGCTTCAGGGATTCTTTGAAACGTAACCTTCCTTCACGCACAGGTTCAACATCTCTGTTACGCAACGCAAGTTAATGTTCTGCGTTGTCGTGCTCTTCCAGCCTGGGTTCTTTGTAATCCACCTTGTGAGATGATGTCCTCTCAGGCTGGAGAGCTTAAGCGACTTGCCAGTGTGTTTGCAGAAGTTCTTGAGGCTGCGAAGAACCTTGTCGTAAGTAGCGGGTGCCTTGTTCTTTTCAACCCAAGTGAGATACTCCTGAGCCATGGCGTAAACGGTTTTGATCTCGGCACCGATGGTTTCAGGATCAGCCATAAGCTGGTGGAACTTGTGAAGCGACTTGCTCTTCAATTTGCCATGGTAGATCCGCCTACCGTCAACGATGCAAACCCACTGCTTGTCGCTCTCGCGGTAGTACGGTTTAGACGGTCGTGGCACATAGACACTCGTGAAAAGGGTGTTAACCTTTTCGCTAGGAGCGCCACGATACGAAAAAACCCTGTGAAACCTAAGGTATCACAGGGTTTTTCAAGTCGGGCTAGCGAGATTTGAACCCACGACCTCTACCACCCCAAGGTTCGGGCAATCGGATTTTGACCCTGCAAAAATAAAGGCGAAAGACAACAACGCCGAAGCGTTGCACCAAATGTTGCACCAGCTAGTCAGCTCAGGCTCAATAACAGACGTCGACCGAATAGTGAATTTGTTACTTAAGTTGTTGGAGCCAGAGCAACTTCAGCGGCTACTGGATGGCAGTTGACAATGGGGTTGTCCACCGAGGCGGAACTTTGATATTCTTGGCAGCCGCCTAACATGGCTTCCATTGGATGCTCAATTTTCGGTATTGTAAAGATTTAGAATCAACACTTCTTGAGATCAAAGGAAGATCCATGGACAATTCCACTCCTGATGGTGAACGTAAACGTCTGCCGCCAGACGTCGCCAAAGAGCTGATTGATATGATCGAGTCAGTTGAGAAAGAAGAGGCAGAGCAAGTAGGTACCAGCGACGATTCGCAGGATTAGGAATGCGGCTGCGGTGCGCCCAACTAGCAGGCTCGGACCAGGCCCCGGGTGGGGGTTCATTCACGCCAATAGGAGCGAAACTACATCGATGGGGTGACGATAAATTTGGACGCACCCCAAGCCGACGCCGAGGCTGTCCAGAAGTCCACATCCGCCGGATTGCACACGCAGATGATTTCGCTCATGTCGGCATGCGGCAGCATCTTGACGTAGTGCGGGAAACAGTTGCCGATGTGGGCATCCATGGCGGCTGGCGAGTTGTAGGTCTCGATCAACTGAATCTCACCATCGGCGATGCTGCAGGCCCCATTCACCTTGCCTGCAGAGGCTTTGGCAGCGGCCGAGTACGCCTTGAGTGCCGCGGACAGTTCATCCATGTTTGCGCCATCTTTGATTTTCAGCATGGCGTAAACCGATGTGGGCTCCGCCGCCGCAACCGGTGGATTCGTATCGGTCATGACGCTGGCTTGCGCCTGTGACTCGGGCAATCCGAGGGACGTCAGTAGATCGTATTTGGCTTGTTGAGCTGGATTGAAATCAGACATGGGACAAAATCTCCAAAATGTGAAAAGGAACGACTGAGAACACAATCAATCGGGACGCTATCAGCGCCTTTCTCTATCGGTCTACCGACTGCAAAAATTATCGCTTCTGGCGGGCGATACCGATTCAAATAGCGGGCCAGGACCGCCGCCTTTCTGGCAGTAGTCCGGTCAATCCAATTGCCAGGCTTCAATGAGGCCGCATCCAAATGAATGCGGAAAGGTTTCATTTATCCCTCGCTAACCAGATCACCGTTACGCTTCAATGAGGCCGCATCCAAATGAATGCGGAAAGGGCTACACGCGTAAATGCTTGCTAATCAAGATGTTACATCGCGATTTCCGAGCACCTGAGCATGAAGGGCCAAAATCTTGGCGCAGGCTCAGAGTTTCGAACTTCTTTTTCATCAATAACACCGGGGAAAAGCAGGTTGCGAGCACCTCCAGCGTTTATCGCATCACGGAACCTCTCGCATTCAGACTAACGTGTCACAAAGACCGGATATTCGTGGATTTCGCCAAGTAACAGCCTTGCGACCAATCGTGTTTGAATCTCGAGGAGTCTCCTATAACTGACACGATATCCGAAGATAGGGTGAGTAACAAGCTGGTCCATGCGCTGCTCATAGGCTCTGAAAAAGCCCTTGCGACCGTCAGGTGTCAGAGCAACCGCGTCCCCCGCACGAATGAAGTGTTTTGGTGCAACCATCCGTTGATTGATAGCCCTCAAAACAGCGGAATCGGCAATGAGAGATCTGAACGGTTCCATAAGATCCAATGCTAATGCGGGCCGACCAGCCCGCGGCTGATGATAGAAACCCAAGAAGGGATCCAGGCCGACACAGTGGCAAGTAATTGTCATATCCTTCGCAAGCAAGCTGTAGCCCAAAGAGAGCAAAGCGTTGACGGGATCTCGAGGCGGACGACGGTTGCGATGTCTAAAGTGAAACTGAAAGTCTGCACCACTCGGATCTGACATATTCGAATTCGTACCGACCTTAATCATTCCGTTGAAGTGTTCAAAATAGACTCGAGCTGCGGCACCTTCAACGCCCAGTAACTCCTGCTGGTCCTTGGTGCGCGGAACTTCATCGAGTATCGACTTAAGGAATCGTAGGGCCTCTCGTGGTGGCTCCACATGATTCCGCATTAGTAGGGTTCGTTGGTTCCTAATCTTCCCGTCGACGAGCGACTTTGCGAGCGACAGAGAAAAATCTCTGCGATCAGCCATACGAAATTGCTCTCGACGCCAATGGATATTCTTGAGTCCCAAGTGCTGAGTCATGCCACGGAACCAACCACCAAAACTGAAATATGCAACTGGGATCTCAGCCCCCAGCAGAGTATGCAAAGCTTGGGTGCTCATCTGAACATTACCGAATAGGCTGACTTGGTTGATTTCTTGGAGTCGGATCTCTTGAAGCAGCTTGGTCTTCTGCTTGACTTTCAGAAGCTTTCCGGAAACTCCGACTCTTGCCCCTTGTGTGTTTAGATATAGCGGTCGTTTCTCGTTGCGGGGAGTACGCATTTGCCGAACGTTGAATAAGGTTTGCCGAGAGTAGCTCCTTGTTCCAATGTCTTTGTGGCGGCCAATATCAAAAAGAAGTGGTTGGCGTAGTTGCCGGGGCTCGCCACTCTCGCTTGTATAACCTAGTGTTTCGTCAGGCAAGCAGATTCCGACTAAAGAGCACCTTGGGCACTTAGGACTATCTACTAGCGGCAGTGGGCTACGATTCGACCTAGCCGCCGTTTTCGCACCTTCCAGAGCTTCAAGCGTTTGCTGAACGAGCTCTTCATCAATCGGAACTTTCACGCGCTGTCTTGATTCCGCGAAATACAAGACGCCCTCGAAACACTCGTACCCATTGTCTCGCAGAACAAGAGCCTGAGCGCAAATTTGAACTCGCTCTGGATCCCAGGCTCCCAGCGATCCATCTTCCATCTTCTTGGGCGATCCCCGCTTGTAATCTACGGGCGTCGCATGATTCCCGTGGGCTTCAACCAGATCCAATTTGGCGATCAGTCCAAGCCGCTCGCTGGAAAGAGTCACCTTTTTATGGTCTGACTACCATCGGTGATTCCCCACATAAAGCAATGTGCAAACAAACGCCAACCGCCACTGTGTTAGCAGCACGGAGCGGCTTGGAACGACGAGCCTGCGGACGATCGGCCGGGATGGATACGCACGACCTGCGACAACTG
>PKCQ01000315.1 GCA_002862265.1 Planctomycetaceae bacterium
CGACAACTTGCACCGGTACGCCTTCACTGATCAATTTACCTGCGCCGACAACTTGTACGATATCACGCCCGAACTGTGCTTTGCCTGACGGATTGAGACGTGTGACTGTCAAGCCGGATTGGCCCATCAAATGATCGCGATAAGCCAAGGACTCTCGTTCATCCAGATCTTCTGAGCTTTCTGGATTGAGTGCGATCAACCGGAACATCGGCAAGTGTTCCAAGTGCTTGTGCATGAGTAGCAAGCTGACCATTCCAGCCAATGCCATGCATGCCGTCCAAAACAAGTTGGAGGCGACTTCGCCGAGTTCCGCAGAGGTAGTGGGCCAGATAAAAGTCTGGCTCGCCAGAACGACGGAAACGAACAGCATCAAAAGTCCCGTGATCCCGAAGATGCCAAAACCCGGCACTACGAAAATCTCAAGTGCCAGACAGAAAAGTCCTCCTAAAAAGAGTAGGATCTCCAGCATTTCCACATTGCCGTTAAAGCCCTCAATCCAAAAGAATCCCAAGAAGCAAAGACCGGACAGCAAAGCACCTGCCCCCATGCCAGGACTTCCCAATTCCGCCATCAAAGCGAAGAAACCAACGGTGAGCAGCAATCGTGGCAGCCAGCCCTGGGCCAACAAGCTCGCGATGATGCCATCGATCCAAGGTGTATCGAGCTCTTTGAGCTGCTGGTCGACGCCCAGGTTGCTGAGTGCCTCTGATACAGATTTTGCAGAGCCATCAACCAAGCGGTACTCGACCGCGATTTGTGAAGGAATCGCCTCACCGCCCGCTACCTTCTTCCGCGACTCCCAATTTGCTTTGTCCTTGAGGGCATCCATTTCCCACTCTGCAAACAATTGTCGACGCCCATTATCTTGATTGACATACTGCTTTACGGTCACCTTCGGACTGAGCAGACTAGACATCAGTGAAACGGGGCGTTGCGTCTTGGTATTCAAGAACTCGAGAAAACCCAAGACGCCTTCATCCAACTCGATAGCTTCGGAGGCTGATGGACCAAGCGTTGCATCTCCAATCAATACACATTCTTGGCAAGCCGCAGCGATCAGCCCTGAAGCCCCCTCTAAAGGTTCTTCAACAAGACCGAGCGTGTAGATTTTGTCGTTGTTGAGATCCGCAAAGAAACCAGCCAACCTGGAGGCGGACTTGAAGTCACACTCAATCTGGTTCAGCTTAAGCGCCAACAGGTTTATTCCCTCACTTCTCACTTGTTCGTTAATCGCACGAATTATCTGATTCACCCGAGATGTGTCTAGTTTGTCACCCACAGTTAATGAGATGCCATTCCACTCACGTGGAAGTTGCCGCACTGTTCGCAAATTTCCATTCAGCCCCAATTGTCGGGCGAGTTCAGCCTCACTCGTTACGGTCGCCGCGATCAGAGAATACGGCCTTCGCAATTTCGCACCGGAATAGTCTGCAAGACTCCCACCAAGCCAGAATGTTTGCTCATCTAGTAGTTTGGCTGCGTCTTCGAGCTCTTGCTTCTTTTCGCGACCGACGAACATCTCCAGGTCTTCGGTCGTCTTAACCCAATACACTTCGCGTTTGGAATCGAGCATGGAGAGCGCAATCGCTTGAGGAAGCGAGCCTCCATTGGCCATTGTCTCGTAGGCCGACTCAACGATTCGGTCGAACTGGCCATCACCTTCGGTAGCACGACCAATTCGAGCCTCGGGAGCCATGTATAGATCTTCACAGGCAAGAATCGGGAGGACGCCATGTCCAAAAACGTCGTTCGGCAAGTACGCGATGGTACGGACTTTTCTAGCTGCAGAATCCTTGCTAAGAAATCTCGCTAGTTGCAAGCAGCGTTCAAACTGGACGCCTTGCCCTTGGTTATCTGGCTTGTTGGGATCATCCGTTGCATCCAACGACTTTGCTTGAAAACGCAGGACCACAATCGCGCGTTTTCCGCCCGCCGGCTGAGAACCGGAAATCTGCCTAATCTGCTGGACTACTGCATCGGCTCGATTTCCGACCAGCGGCAAGTCGACTTTGACGAGATAGCCTTTGCGTTCAGTTTTTGGGTTGGCTTCGGCATTATCCTGAGAGAGACCAAGATTCGCGAGCATCAGAAAAACTGCACCAATGCGTAGAACCAACTGTTTTCCCAGCGGCCCGGATTGTCTAACCTGAGCGAAATCCCAAGCTGTTTGCTCGGCAATCGATTTGTGGAAAGCAATCATGGATCTTGCAGCTGTCATTGGGTTTTCGATTGAGGACTCGTCCGTAGAAACTGCCTTGCCAGCGTTATCTTGCCAGAAAAATCCATGTGGACTTGGTGCAAGACGCATCGCTTCTCTCCCCATTCTAACGCCCGTATCACAAGCGATGCCTGGCAGGCTGGCATGCCAGCGACGAAATACTGATAAGCAATTCTTCCCGGCTCTTGATTCCTCGGCCAAAAACCCTTGCAGGTTGGGCGTCGAAATACCGTGATCTTCAGCCGTTCTAAGTGTCCTGATACGTCAAGCGTTATTCCGCTACGGCCTGCTGTTGCCTTGGTGCCCGCGAGGTATACGCTTCACGGAGAGTGCTGCAGGATTTAGCTGACCTCCAGCATGCGTTCCAGAGCAACCAAGGAATAGTCTGATGTCTCTTCATCAACCGTAATCGAGTTTACTACATCACCGTCAACAAGATTCTCACATGCCCAAGCTAGATGTGCTAGATCGATTCGATACATCGTTGCACACATGCAGACCACCGGGCTCAGGAAATGAATTTCTTGCTCCGGGTGCTCCTTTTTCAAACGGTTTACCAAGTGCAACTCGGTGCCAATGGCCCATTCGGTCCCAGCGGGGGAATCTTCGACCGTCTTTAGAATCTTTCCCGTCGAACCTGAGATATCGGCAATATCGTTGACTTCTTGAGGGCACTCGGGGTGCACCATGATCTTGATGCCTGGGTTATTCTTGCGGAATTGCTCTACATGTTCAGGACGAAACATCTGATGTACACTGCAGTGCCCTTTCCAGAGCACTACTTTGCTTCCGGAGATAGCCTCGTCAGTATTGCCACCCAGATCCTCCTCGTAAGGATTCCACACCGGCATCTGGTCATTGGTGAACCCCATGGTCAGAGCCGTGTTACGCCCCAGGTGCTGATCGGGAAAGAAGAAGACGCGATTGCCTCTCTCGTAAGCCCATTCCATCACCGCGGCGGCGTTGCTACTAGTGCAAACAATTCCTCCGTGCTTTCCACAAAATGCCTTCAAGCTAGCTGCGGAATTGATGTAAGTCACGGGAATCATATCCGAAGTGTCGATCACTTCGCCGAGTTGTTGCCAAGCTTCTTCGACTTGCCGAATTCCCGCCATATCGGCCATCGAGCAGCCAGCTGCCATGTCCGGCAGAATGACTTTCACACGCAACCCCTCTCGCTCGACGAGCTTCTCGGGGCGATTGGCCAGGATGTCGGCCGTCTCAGCCATAAAGTGGACACCGCAAAAGATAATGGTGCGGCAGTCTTTGCTACTCGCCGCCATCTGGCTCAGCTGATAACTGTCACCTCGAAGATCCGCGTGCTCGATCACTTCATCCTGTTGGTAATGATGCCCCAGGATGAGCAGCTTCTCTCCAAGCTTTTCTCGAGCAACAGTAATGCGAGCCGAAAGCTCTTCGTTGGCCAGCGACTTGTAATCGCTCAGCGGGAATTTCCCAGCTGAAGAAGGGAGGATAGGTGCAATGGCCATGTGATTGAACGTGCTCGAGAGAACTTTTTGTAATAGGAAACTCTACATTATTTCGACTTGGGCAAGGAAGAACAAGGCGAGCCCAGAGTCTATGTAGTTGACTTCGCCAGAAGTCCTTGTGCATATCTGCGGACGAGGAATTCTAGTAGCCCCCTACGAGCGAAGGTAGTTAGGCAGGTCAGGTTGTTGCCAGATACTCATGCCGCCGTCGACGAGCAACGTCTGCCCCTGAACATGCTCAGCTTCGTCACTCAACAAAAACAACGCCGCCGCCGCACAAGCCTCGGGCCCTGGAACGGATTGATTGGGAGTATGCAACCTCATCCACTCAATTGCCTGCGGGTCTTGACTTAGAACCGGGGCCGTCAGTGGTGTGACGACCAACCCAGGAGCCATTGCGTTTACACGAATTTTGTTCGGAGCCAAGGCAACACAAAGAGAGCGAACCATCGCGTGCACAGCACCCTTGCTACTATCGTAAGCGGTATGGTCCGCTTCGGCTAATATCCCGTTTATCGATCCGGTAAATAGCACGCGACCGGCTACTCCACTAGCAACCCACTTACGAGCAAACGCCTGTGTTAAAAAGTATCCCGCACAAACGTTGAGCTGCATCGTGCGATCAAAGGTAGCTACATCCATCTCAAGGAACGGCTTGTCGCAAAATGTCCCTGCGTTATTCACCAGGATTGATACTTGCGACAGATCGGGTAACTGGTCTAGCAGCTGCGGAATGCACTGCTCAGACGGAAGCGATAAATCCTGAAAGACAGCTTCTGCCTGAACGCCGTGGGCACTACAACGCCCTAAGGATTCTTGGCAAACTTCGTCATCGGCAAGACCATGCAAGATGACGTCACAACCGACTTTGGCCAAACACTCCGCAATGGCAGCACCAACACCTTGGGAGCCCCCAGTAATCAGCGCCTTGCGGCCATCCAGTCGCATCATAACTTCGACTTACGGGGTCTTCGTGACGTAAACAAAGTATGCACCGTGAATGGTGCCGTCGTCGCCAATGAACTGAGTCGTCAACTTCGTCTTGCCCGCTTTCAATTTGAGATCAAAACTAACTTCTTTAGTACTCGCGTCAATCGCTTTGGTGGAACGTTGATCGCCAATCGAAATCATGGCC
>PKCQ01000317.1 GCA_002862265.1 Planctomycetaceae bacterium
AACATCTGGAACTTCAACCCTGAAAGATCAGCGGAGGGGGTGGCTGAACTGAGCGAGGCCCTGATAGCTGCTTGTTCGGCGTACCTCGACTGCCAGGCGGGCACGCATAGGTTCGGAAATGGAATGGAGAACGGGTTCTGTCTTGTTAACCTTAGGCGCCACCTCAACAAATTGAGAAGAACAGGCGACCACAAAGGGGAGGGCTTGCTTTTGGCAGCGGCTGCAGGGGGCCTCTGGCCAAATGCCAGGGTGCACGAGGTAAAAACCTCAGTCACCCCTGTTTGCCACCTTTGTGGCGATGCATGGCAAGACGAGAGTCACCTATGCTGGTTTTGCCCCAAAATAGCTGAGTCCACTGATGAACGGATTGCTAATTCGCCTGTTCTGGTTGAGTTGGCAAAATCTGAGCTTTCGAACCAGGAGATTGTCAAGCAATTGTATTGGTCTGCACTTTCTCGCCCGCCGACGAATGCGGAACTTGGTTCGACGAAGCAGCTATTTGAGACTGCTGGATCGGATCGGTTGCCTGTGCTCCAAGATATTGCCTGGGCGGTGCTGAATGCTAAAGAATTCCTTTTTCGGAACTAGAGACGATGCTAAAGCCGACGTTTTCAAGAAGAGCTATGTTACGCATCGGTGGTACGGGCGTTCTTGGCTTGACGATGCCGAAGCTCATGCAGGCGGCCGAAAGTGGTACCAGTTTCAAGCCTCGCGCAAAGTCGGTCATCTTCCTATTTCAGTGGGGAGGACCCAGTCAACTTGACACTTTTGACATGAAGCCGGATGCACCCTCGACGATCCGTAGTCCGTATCGTCCAATTTCGTCGAGTGCAGATGGCATTCAAGTGTGCGAGTTGTTGCCTGAGATGGCCAAGCGAATGCATCATGTTTCGCTTATTCGTACAATGACGCATACGATGAAGAATCATGCTTCAGCAGGCTACTATGCTCTGAGTGGTCATAAGCCGCCGAGTGATGATCAGCGGCTGCGGGATTCGCTGGACCTCTATCCTGCATATGGAAGTGTGGTAGACCATCTCGCTCCGAACACGAACGGAATGCCGACATTTGTAGCCTATCCGCACGTGATTCGTGATGGATCGATTGTGCCAGCACAACATGCCAGTTTTCTTGGCAAGCGACACGATCCTTTGTTGGTCTTGGAGGACCCCAACGATCCAAATTTTAACTTGCCCGAGCTTTCTCTGCCCAACGGCTTATCGGTGGAACGCATGCAGCGGCGTCGCGAGTTGCAGAAGCTTGTCGATCAGCAAGCTCGATTGTTGGACTTCTCGGCAGAAGCCCAAGGCTTTGACGATTACTATCAACGCGCCATCTCCATGTTGACTTCGGGCAAAGTGCGAAGTGCTTTTGATCTCTCGGATGAAGCGGAGGCCCTTCGTGATCGCTATGGTCGGACCGGGTATGGCCAAAGCTGCTTATTGGCTCGACGCTTAGTCGAATCTGGTGTGAAGTTCGTCACGGTGTATTTCTCTAACAGCATTGGCGGACGGCGCGTAAATGAGGGCGGCTGGGACACACACGGTTTTGACAACACGCGGATGTACAAGATCGTCGACAAGTATCAACTGCCGTTGACTGATCAGACTCTGCCCACGCTGCTAGATGATTTGGAAGAGCGAGGGCTGCTCGACGAGACGTTGGTGGTTTGGATGGGTGAGTTTGGACGCACACCAAATATTAATAAGAACGAGAGTCGTGATCATTGGCCGCAGTGTTACACGGCTCTGTTGGCAGGTGGCGGAGTCAAGGGTGGTTTCGTGCACGGGACGTCGGACGAGGCCGCAAAATTTCCTGCGGAAAAGCCTGTTACTCCCGAGGATTTAGCTGCCACCATTTTCCAGTTGCTTGGAATTGATCCTGGTACTGAAATCTACGATCGCAGCAACCGACCACTCATTATTGGCGGCGAGACGGTGAGCGATATCATTGCGTGATTTCTGCCGCAAATGTTAGTACTATTGTCCTCAATTTCCCCCAATGCACATTCGTTCTGCGATAAAGAGCCCTAGGTCGCTTTTTGAAGGGCTCTCCTCGCTACAATTTCGCTGTGCTGTTAGCGGCTCACGGCAGTTGACCTGAACCGCAAGTGTCGGTGCAGAAAATCAAATGTGCCGTTGCCGTTGATGGTGTGCGGGCCGCGGAACCATTCGATCTCAGTACGATCAGGTATTTGCAACTGTGCAGCGTAAAGATGTCGTACTTTGGCGTACTCGAAGGCAACCCATTCGTCGCGTCCGACTCCATCGAAGTGCCCGCGTTCGACCATGAACGGACGAGGGCAAATGAGAGCTGCCATCTCGTAGTAGTTGAAGGTGTTTCCCAAGTTCCATTCGAAGATCTCATACTCGCCAGTCCACACGTAGCTGAAATCGTGACGTGTGCTAGCGTTTTTGAGTACCCATTCATTGAAATCGGCCGAGCAGATCGAAAGACAATAGTCATCTACTAGAGCTGGTATGCGCATCGCTGACTTACCTCCGTAGCTAAGCCCATAGAAGGCGATGCGATTGGGATCGACAAATTCCAGAGTTTGCAGCCAATCAGTGATCTGCTGATGCTGAGGCACAATCAACGAGAACAATGTCTTGCCAAGCAAGTTTGCTTTGCGTTGCAAGGTGCGGAATCTGTCTCCAAAGATATAGGGATTCTGGGGTGCGAAGATGATGAAGCCACGTTCGCACAGCTTTGACGCAAAGTCATGGTAGGCGCGATGATCTCCCTGGAAAGTATCGGTTGGTCGTCCTTCTAGACCATGTTGACAAACGACCACCGGGCGCTTCTCGCCGGATTTGAGATCCTTGGGTAAGAGCAGAGCACCATAGGCGAAAACGTCAGGAAATACATCGAGTTGCACTTCATGACCTATCCATTTGTCTGTCTCCCACGATTTGCGAGACCTTGGATTGGCAGGCAGCAACGGATCCTCAAAGGCTCCAATGATTTCAGTGCGAAAGATCTTGCGGTATTTCTCCGCTGACTGCTGATAGGCTCCGACGGCGGAATAGTCGAGGTTATTCAAGAACTTTTTTCGTACCGCGGTACTTTCATGAAGTAGCGATTGGTTGTGGCGTTCGATCTCTAAAAACAGACGTTTTTCTCTTTCATTGATAAATTCGTCGAGCTCATCAGGATTCTTGAAGGATCCTTTCTGGCTGACGAACTTTGGACTAGCCGGCAAAGCATCAAATAGAAGTTGCCAGTTCTGTGCCACAACGCATTGCGAGGCATCGGAGAAGTGAGACTTTGCTTGATCCAATTCTTCTTGTACGGTTGCTTGCTCAGGCGTAGTGATTCGAGATGGCGCTCTTCCACCGTTTCCTGTGATCTCAAGTTCAGGATAGCCAAAGTTGCCGATAATCAGTTTTCTCGGGGCAACGAGCCGTACCAAATCAGAGTTATCGAACTGATTGAGCTGTCCGAAGACGTTCCTATCGAGTGGCTCCACCCACAATTGCTGTCGCGGACCAAAGGAACCAACGATAGCAGTTGCATCGATTTCCGTCGATAAAGCACCCGCCAGCAGGGCCAATCTCCCCCCTTCCCCCTGCCCCGCCACGATAAGCGGCTCCTCGAAGAAGCCATACGTGTCGACGAGACTCAAAATCTTATGTAATTCGTAGCCAGTTAGCGTTTTGCCAAGTTCGTAAGCGGAACGATGTAAGTACTCGCGTTGATCCAGCGTGTTCTTGTGGCGTCCATCGACTAGTTTTCTCGAGAGAATGGCAGGGATGATAACTCGATAACCTGCTTGGGCTAGCCCCAATGCCCATGTTTCCGATCGGGCTGTTTCTCGGAGCCCCAAGAGGCATTCCGGGGGGATTTCCGCATCGGGTATCGCGATGAGTGTTCCGATGGTTTTCGTATTCTTGTTCTCGAGGATGAGTCCTTCCCCGTGGATAGAGGACAAGCTTTCGCGTCCTGGAGTTGGGTCGGGTAGTACAGGCCAAGCGATCGGCTCGATCGAAACATCCTTCAGCGGCCCGTCCGAACGCGTGCGCAGCCAAGGATACCAAGATCTTTCGTAGGCAAACTGAGTCGGAATGCGTTGCTCGGTCATGCCAAGCATCGACTTGAGGGTCGTCCTGGAGTCTCGAATTGCCGCAGGGGTATCCTTCAAGTGAGCAGCCCAAAATTCTTCTCTTCTAGCCTGGGAAGCGTCGAGTTTCCGCAAAAGGAATCGATCTAGACCATCGACCATCTCGGAAGCAAGGTCTTGATCGGATTCGAGAGGTTGCGAATTAAAGGTGACTTGCTGAGCTGCCGTATTTGCAGCGCATTGCAGGAGTAGCAACAGAGGTACAAGCCACGAATTACCAAAGCCATTTACGTTGAAGAATGACATCTGCATCACCTGCAGGAACGGGAATCTCGATAAACAGAGTTGGAGATTCTATCACAGGAGATTCTTCCCATTGCGGGCAACTCACGGTCCAGCCGCCATCGTTGAATTGCCGAATAACGAGACGGGATGCTTCAGTGGCTTCGAAGCGAAGTTGTAACTCGCTCCCTTGCCATTGCCAGTCGACTGATGTCTCTAAAGCTTCCGTGCCATCGGCTTTCCATAGCTGGCACAGGGACGCTGCTTTCTCGACAGGTTGCCAGGTGAAAGCTCCAGAATCGCGATCTAGCACCAGTCGATGAGAAACTCCAAGTCGCGCGAGCATGGCCTCCAATATCGGCTGTTCAGTCTCCAGTCGGTCGTGACTAGCTAACCAAATGCGAAGTTTCTCCGACCAAAGCGGCTCAATCGATTGTTGGGAGGCTAAGTTCGCTCGGTCACCAGCACTGGCTAACTTGCCGAGCATGTATTGATTCTGC
>PKCQ01000124.1 GCA_002862265.1 Planctomycetaceae bacterium
CTTTATCAGCTTCCAGACCAACAATTTGCTAACCTTTATTGGTTTAGAAAAGATTGGTTTGATAGACCTGAAATTCAAAAAGCATTTAAGAAAAAAGCTGAGATTGTTGGTGACTTTTGAGCCCTCGATGCCGAAGTCCGTGATCTCCCAGCCCTTGAGGCCGTCCTTGGGGAGCAGCGGCTTCCAACCTTCGTCTTTTTTCTGCGCTTTCGTGGATGATTGGATTTCCTCTTCAGCGTCTTCGTCACCCGGTTTTGCGAGGGAGGCTTTGCTCTCTGCTGAGCCAGGCTTGGGACGTTGAAGCGACTTAATATCACCCTTGATTTCTTCCTGGGCTAGAGCGTTGCCCGCAATGAAGAGCAGCAGGAAGCTGAACAAGGAAGTATTGACGCAGTTAAGAAACGCAGGCTGTGTGAACATGCGAAGGAACTCCACAATGGATTGGCTGGAATCGGGGGCTACGACTTGAGCCCATCAGTACTTGAGCCCATCAGTTTGACTGGTCTGCGGCAAATTTGCTACCGCCAGTTTGCGGGCACGGCTCGATCCGGTGGGCACACTCGCTACCGGCTACTTAGCACTGCCAAGTCAGCTGTCAGGGACTCAATCAAGCTCGCTTGATTCGCGTTTCGTTCGACTTGCTCAATCGCCTCAAGGCAGCGATTCCAGCACCGAGTCGCCATTTCGCTATCCATCTGACCATCCTGGATCGAATCACGGCGATAAAAGTCGGCGGCCAACTGGAAAAGAATCTTCATGCGATCTCGCTTGGCTCGGCTTTCTTTACCGGCAGCATCGACTAAACCACTCCACTCCTTCGCAAGCTCCCCAATGGGTAGCCGCTGCGAACCCAAGTAGCCATGCAGCTTCCCACGGAATTGCTGCAATTCCTCATCGGCAATCACCCACGCCTTAGTCAAACTGCCTTCCGCCTGAGGAGCCACGGCCGCGGCCGATTCGGGACTCAAGCATGCGTCATCTTCGTTCCCTGGAATCGGCAATCGCGGAAGTAAACTCTCCAGATCCGACTGCGAAAGCGGGCGAAAGAGAATAGCTTGGCATCGCGAGCGTATCGTAGGAAGCTGCCGTTGGAGACTCGTTCCAATCAAAATAAACAGCGAATCGGCAGGCGGCTCTTCCAAGGTCTTCAGCAGACAGTTTGCCCCCTCAGTATTCAAAAAATCTGCATCGTCCAGAATTGCGACTTTGCGTCTTCCCGAAAAGGGCTTCAAACTTACGTCGTAACACAAGCCCTCGCGCATTCGTTTTTCTCGTTCGCCAATTAGTAAATCAACGGGAATAACAGCCTTTTCAGCCGGTTTGAAAACTTGGACCAGGTCGGGATGCGTACTCGCGTCCACTTGCACACAGTCTTCGCAGACGCCACAAAAGGTGAGCTCATTTGCCATTGTCGATCGGCAGAGCAAACTTTTTGCTAGCAGTCTGGCAAAGGCGCGTTTGCCGATGCCTTCAGGGCCCACGAAAAGAAAGCTCGACGCCAACCTGCCATTGGTCAGCGCATTGCGAAACCAGCCTTGTTGCTGATCATGCCCCAATAAATCTTGCCACTGCACCTGCGAATCCTAGACACCTTTTTTGAGTTGTGCTGATAAGATTCTAGCGAAATGGAAGCGGGTTCGCCTACCGACCGTTTGCTGAGTTTGGCACAATTCCACTGATAGGCTAAAGTTAACCCTTTGTGACGCCCTCAAGAACTCTAGTTGCTTCTGCCAGCATCGAAGGCAGACTTCCAAGGATGGACAACTCAGAAAGTAAACGGAAAATGCTCGATTGGATCGGGTATTTCGCCCTGCGCTGTGTGATTTGCGTCATTCAGTGCGTTAGCCTTGAGACCTGTGATCGGGTCTCACGCGTGATAGCCAAAATTCTCGCCGACTGGATTCCTCTCCGGCGGCGAATTACCGACGAGAATCTACATCGAGTCTACGGGTCGATTTCCGAAGCACACAAATCTTTGCTCCGGCAGCAAATGTGGCATCACTTGATGTTGATGGTTTGCGAGATCGCACATGCTCCTCGAAAGATCCATCGTTACAACTACAAAAACCACTTCTACATGCATCGCAAGTCAGAAGTATTGACTGCGATGCTCGACTTGCGTCCAACCATTTTGGTAACGGGACACTTTGGAAACTTCGAAGTTGCCGGCTACACTGTTGGCTTGCTTGGCACTCCCACCACGACTATTGCCCGCCCGCTCGACAATCCCTACATCAACGAATTCGTTCAAGACTTCCGTGGCAGGGCAGGGCAGAGGCTGCTGCCCAAGGAAGGCAGCTCGGTCCAGGTGCAAGAGTTGTTGGAAGACGGCGGCTCGCTCGCGATTCTGGCGGATCAGCATGCAGGCGGCAAAGGCGTATGGGTCGAATTCTTTGGTCACGCAACCTCATGCCACAAAGCACTCGCCTTATTCGTGCTTTCTTCCGGTGCGCCAATGGTCGTCAACTACACCCGACGACTTGACCGACCGCTCAAGTTTGAACTTGGGTTGATTGGCGTCGCGGATCCCAAGCTGATCGATGCCCCGAATCCACCTGACTATCTCAAGTCAGTGCACGATCTGACCGAGTGGTACAACAATTGCATGGAAGAAATGATTCGCCTAGCTCCAGAACAATACTGGTGGTTGCATCGACGCTGGCGCGAAGTTCCAGACAAGGTGCTCCGTCGTTTAGAGAATCGCAAAGCCCGCAAGCTCAAGCAAGCCGCATAGCCCCGTCGTTGATCGCCCGACCATGAACTCCGGCATGCGTCGGAGCGATCTGCTTTGGAAAATGAGCTTTGGCCTATTCTCCAGCTCTCGAGTCTTGAAAACCGCTCTCGCGAAAACAAAGAACGTTGCGTAAAGACCGTTGCCAAAGCTGCGTCTAAAGCTTGCGCCCACTTCAGTGTCCCCAGCCGGGAGTTACAAGCTTTAGATTTCTTTGCCTGTCCAGCGTGTAAACGCCTCGAGAGCAAAGAACTCGGGCAAGCCGATTTGGTTATACTTCTCCGCCGTTCCAGTATTGCGATCTTCAGCTCTTTGCCAAAACTCACGAGGATCTGAACCGGGGAACAAGGCTTCATCCTTTTGGCTCTCGTGCATGAAAATGGCCTGGCGTTTGAGCGCAATGTCACTAGGACTGAGGGGGACCGCAATCTCAATCTCGTCCAAAGCGTATTCTTGCCAGGCACCACGATAGAAGAGCACTTCAGGCAATGCTTTGCCTTCCGCTTGAAACTCATGCAACACATGCAAAATGGCTTCGGCACAGACGCGGTGGGTTCCGTGTGGATCGGCTAGATCACCCGCCAGATAAATCTGGTCAGGCTTCACCTTTTCAAGCAACTCACGAATGATTCGCGTATCTTCTTCGCCCATCGGACGCTTCGCGATAGTGCCTGTGCGATAAAAAGGCAGATCAAGGAAATGCAGATCCTCTTCCTGGCAACCGACGCAAATCGCGCCAGCCCGGGCTTCACTCCAGCGAATGAGTGCTTTGATCTTTAGAATCGTTTCGCTGTCAGGCTTCCCAGGCTCCTTCTTCGCAAGCCACTGCCGCACTTGGCATCCAACTTCGTGTGATTTCTGGTCATCGATGCCGAACAAACGATTGTATTCGGTAACCAGATCAGCCACTCGATAGGCATCGTGATCAAATACTGCGATGTTGCCACTTGTCATATAAGCAATGTGAACATTATGTCCGTCTTCAACCATACGAATCAATGTTCCGCCCATGCTGATGACGTCGTCATCCGGGTGAGGGCTAAAACACAAGCACACTTTCTTTTCTTTGCCAGCCGGATGGTATTCGACCGTATCCTGCATCCAGCGGAAGACACCATGAGCAATATTCTGCGCGGGACCATGACTCCGTAGTAGTTGATGCAGATCGTGCTGGCGGAAGTCATCATCGTCCAGCTTTAGCAACGCCTTGCCCGTTTGCTCACAAAGCCACAGCACGGCTCGCTTGATCAGTTGTTCCGTCCAAACGATATTCTCGATCAGCCAAGGCATCGAGATGCCCGTGAGAGCACCTGCAGCGGGTAGGTCCAGCAGCACGCGTGCATCGACGTGCTCTTGCAAGAAGGAGGCTGGAACACGATCTGTGATTGAGCCTTCGAGTGTTTCACGCACAATTCCGGCTTTGTGCTCACCGAGAGCCATCAGCACCACATGCTTGGCACTCAGGATCGGCGACAGCCCAACAGTCAAAGCGTGCACCGGCACATTCGACTCGCCGAAAAAGTCATTGGCTACCGATTGACGAGTGATCGGATCCAGAGTGCACAGTCGAGTGCGACTCTTCCGCAGCGAAAAAGGCTCGTTAAAACTAACGTGTCCGTTGCGGCCAATACCGAGTAGCACCAGATCGAAGCCTCCGGCGGCTGCAATCGCTTCGTCGTAGCGTCGGCAATGCACTTCCACATCTTCTTGGCTCACCTGTCCGTCCAAGCAATGGATGTTCTCTGGCTTGAGATTGACCGAGTCGCACAAGTGTGATGCCAACCACTTGCGGTGGCTCTGCGGCTCTTCAGGTGAAATCCCGTAGAATTCGCCGAGGCAGAAAACGGTAACTTGTGAGAAATCCAGGCCTTCTTCTTGATGCAGACGAATGAGTTCTCGATATGTTCCGGCCGGCGTACTTCCGGTTGGCAGTCCGAGCACCGTGGTTTGGCCTACGTCGCTGCGTTCACGGATGAGCCGAGCGACGGTTTGTGCCGCGTGCTTCGCCAGGTCCTTGCCGGTTTGAAACACGAACGCTGGCATATGGGTGCCTGAGACCGGTTGTGCCTTCGTCTGTGTTTTGGATTGATTCATATTTACCGAGTTA
>PKCQ01000588.1 GCA_002862265.1 Planctomycetaceae bacterium
CGGCGCGCCGACAATTCTCCCATCTGGCCAGACCCCTATCCCATAGCGCACAGGGATCAAATACCCCGTCCAGAAATCCCTCACTTCGACATCTGTTTCAGAGGGAGGAAAATTTGTCTTGGGGAGCGTTTCCAAGGGCAGGACAAATTCTTGAATACATGTTGTGGAGTGCATATGCGAAACGTGGCTTAATCGTTTACACACTGTATGTAGTGCTGTACGATCATACTAACAGCTCTGTAACACTTTATAGTAGCATACGGTATCAAACTCGAAAGGAAGCTTTGAAGACCGAGGAAGTAGCGAACACCGCTGCCTTTTTGCTTAGCCCCCGGTCCAGCGGGATTACTGCACAATCAGTGGTCGTTGACGCAGGCATGGGCATCAACTACTTTGACCGCGAGTTAGTGGCTAAAGCTATGCGTCCGGAACAGCAGTAGCCCGTCATGCAACCAACAGCACGCAGCTTGTGCTAGGACAATGAGTTGCTCGCTGAAGCGATGGAACCGAAGCTTCGCGGCAATGCGATTATGTTGCAGCCATTTCATTCCACCCAAACGCTATAGTACAGGACAGTGAATCGGTGAGTTTTGAAGTTCGAAGAGTGGGCAGGAACCGATCAGATCGCAAGGCCTTTATTCGCTTGCTTTGGGATCTTTACAACGGAGACCCGAACTGGGTGCCTCCGCTCATCTTTGCTCAAGAAGAACTCGTCGGCTTTCGCAAGCACCCCTACTATGACCTTAACAAGGTTGAGTGTTTCATAGCGGTGAAGAACGGCCGAACTGTTGGACGCATCGCGGCTCATACGAACGTGGCGCACAATGAACGTTACAAGGAGAATCGCGGCTTCTTCGGTTTCTTTGAATGCATCGACGATCAAGAGATCGCCAATGCATTGTTTCGCGAGGCCGCTTTGTATCACAAGAACGAGAATGGTCACAGCGACATTCGCGGGCCAATCAACCCAAGCCTTAATTACGAAGTTGGAACACTAGTCGACGGCTTCAACTCACCGCCAACTTTTATGATGACCTACAATCAGGAATATCATGATCGCCTTATTAAGGGCTTTGGGTTCGAAAAAAAGGAGGACATGTTTGCCTTCGAAGGTCACATTGATATGCTGGCAACGTTAGATCCGAAGTTGCAATTCGTTGTTGATGAACTCCGGCGGCGGTTCAACGTTAGCGTGCGTCCCTTTGACAAGAAAAACTTCATGTCGGATGTCGAGCTCTTTCTTGACATCTACAACAAATCATTGGTTGCAACCTGGGGCTTTGTGCCCCTTACACCATCTGAGGTTCGGCACCAAGGGAAGGCACTGAAACATCTCTTGCTTCCAGAGCTCTCAACGTTCATTGAAGTCGACGGAAAGCCCATTGGTGCGGGGCTGGGACTGATGGATTACAACCAAATCATCAAGAAAATCGACGGAAGAATCTTTCCGTTTGGGTTCATCAAGCTGATGCGGGAGAAGCGCAAGCTTGACCGTGTACGGTTGATGAGTGCGAATGTCTTGCCAGAATTTCAGAAGTGGGGCTTCGGGCTGCTAGCATTAGAACGCATGCTCGATGACGTCTTAAAGCTAGGGATTAAACATGGCGAGTTCTCTTGGGTGCTAGAATCGAATCACCTTTCTCGCGGGACACTGGAACGCAGCGGGCTTGAAAGAAGCAAGACTTATCGTGTTTATGACCGCAGTTTGTCTGATATCAGCTAATCTTGCTCGAAGAACATCTGCCTTTTGCGAACCTGGCGGCGCAATCGCGATACGGACCTTCAGACATGAGTACCGAGCGATTTTGAAACACCGGGTATGTCGTAACGTTTTCCTTTTGATTCGTCACGGATTGCGGGCGATGCCGTGGCAGAACGATAGTTGCTCGCTTGAGCCAGGAGATCTTGTTTCGCGCGTACGAAGGCAGTGAACTAGGGAAATTGAGCCAGAAGTTTCGCGTTCGGTCGACGGCTAAACTATCCGTCTTTATCTCGCACGTCGTACCCATCGCTCCGAAGAACATTTAGGGCCACTGGCAACTTTGACTTTCGGATCAAAATATAGTCCGTATCGAACGTAGAAATCGCAAAGATGCTGATGCCCGCTTCACGTAGTGGTGCGAGCAACTTTGCAAGCACGCCGACAATGTCGAGATCCATTTGAGCATCAATGTAGACGATGCCCCAATTTGCATCCGTATTTTGACATCCTGCAGGTACATGGCTCGATTCACAAACGACTGACACTTCAGCATCTGTAACAGTGACCGACCAAAATTTTGCATCTGCCGGCGAGTCCGGGATAGAAGATTCAGGTGCCAATCGGCAGATCGCATATTCCCCGGGCAAAACGCGAACTACAAATTCCTTCGGCATAGAAAAATCCTTTTGCTTCGGTCTCGTCCTGTCACGAAGGTAAAACACTCAGGTGTAGTGGACGCGGCTGCGAGTCCGTTGTTTGGAGCCGCCCGGCTCCGCACAGCTGCAACCAATATTGTGGGAAATATAATGAGTACCAGGCCGACGATCTTGATTCGTTGCGCTATTGATATCGAGTCCTAATACGCAAGCATCTTGCTCGAATCTGAAGCAACAATACGCTCCATCGTAGCCAGAAGCCTCGAAACGATCTCTGGGCGTTGCGCGTAGAGATTCTTTGACTCGCTCGGATCCGTCGCCAGATTATAAAGCTGCCCTACAGGCTCGCCTGCGTTTGGACTCCGCTTCTTTGGCTTCGAGAAACCACCCGATCCTTGTCCTTTGATTAACTTCCAATTACCAGCGCGAACCATTTGCATCCCATCGCCGGAACCAGGCGTCATGACAATCGGCCCCCGAATGGGCTCCGACGCAGGCTGCTCTCCGGTGAGCACTTGCAAAAAGCTGAAGCTATCTGGCCCCTGATCCGGCATCAGGTCTACGTCAAGCACGTCTGCAAAGGATGCCAGTAGGTCGGTAAAGCAAATCGTCTGGTTCGTCGTCGTGCCCGGATCAACTTTTCCTGGCCAACGCACGATGAATGGCATGCGATGACCTGCCTCCCAGGCATCGGCTTTCATCCCGCGTAAGACACCTGCAGAATCATGTCCAAACTTCTCAACATCCTCGTCATACCATACCGGACCATTATCGGCCGTGAAGATCACAAGGGTATCTTCGGTCATCTCGGCCTCATCAAGTGCAGTTAGCACTTGTCCGATCTCATCGTCTATCATCATCATGAAATCGCCAAACATACCTGCTCCGCTCTTTCCAACGAATTTCTCCAATGGCAACCACGGAGTATGAGGCGAGGGATAAGCCAAGTAGAGCATCAATGGCTTATCCTCATTCGCATTCGCATGTCGCTTGATGACGGAAATCGCTTCTTGAGTAAAGCGCGGTGTGACTTCTGCCAGTTTCAAGCCCGGGGCAATTCCGCCCGCGCGCCAGAATGCTCCTTGAATCGGAGACCAACCGTCGCTCTTGTTCCCACCAATCTGATTGCTAGGTGGCATGACAGCCCGATTGTCGCGAATGAAGAAGTAGGGCGGGATGTCCGTCGATGCTCGAATTCCGAAGAACGACTCAAAGCCACGATCGAATGGACCGCCGGGAAGCGGCTTTGTATAACCACCTCTTTCATCGAATCCACAATGCCACTTGCCTACCATCGCCGTCCGATACCCTTGGGATTTAGCTAGCGACGCGATCGTCATTTGGTCTTCTTCGATCAACGGCCGTTTCCGCCACAATCCAACGTTGGTGCGAAAAGGATACTGACCTGTCATCAACCCATAACGCGACATATGACAAAGTGGTCCTGGGGCATGTGCATCTGTGAATTTCATACCGCGTGCCGCCAAAGAATCAATATTGGGCGTCGCGATCTTCGATTTCGGATTGAAACACCCGGGATCTCCGTAGCCCATGTCGTCTACCAATATGACCAAGATGTTCGGATGGTTGGCGTGTGCTAATGCTGAACTGCCAAACTGGAAAAAGAGAGGCAGTAAGCCAAACACCGTATAAAGAAGCATCTTCAGTTTCATCGACTTCGTCTTGGATAGTGAAAGGTTCATTGGAGATGCGTTCAAGGTAGATCGATAGCTTGCACCGGGTCGCTTTCTTGTTCGCTGGCCCAGCATTCAATCGCAGGGAATTTAGCTGCAAGTTCATGAGCGAGCTGTTCCATCGCAAAACGTTCGCTCGCATAGTGCCCAATCATGAGCATGGCACACTCCGCGGCCTCCGCCTCCAAACAAGTATGGTAGGTTGCCTCCCCGGTTAAGAATAAATCACAACCGGAGGCCAGACCATCGCTCAGTAAACTGCCTCCGCTTCCGCAAGCAATTGCAACACGTTTAACTTCCTTCTGAGGAAACACTGCTCTTGGTCGGCAACCGGGCAGGCTCGACACTAGCGATGCGAGACGTTCTGCACTCATCGCATCCGGTAGGTCTCCAATCCTACCTGCTCCCAAGCCGGGATGTTCGGGAGTCGCTGCATTGATTATTGGCTCGACGCCTTGCAGATTAAGCTTTTCCGCAAGCAAAGCGTTGATTCCGAACTCTGCAGAATCCCAGGCTGTGTGCGGCGCGTAAATGCTACAACCCGCATTGGCGAGCTGCCACAGCATCGACATATTCTCGGGCATGGTCTAAAGACCCAGCATCCACATGCAAGACCTCGGCGACCACATCCGCCGACACGAGAAGCAGTGGAAAAAGATCACGATGACGTCCAGATGCAGGTCGCGCAGCCTTGGCTGCAAGATATGTGTGGGAGAAGACGGCTTCACCACACAACTTACTGCCCAAATTGCCCAAAATGG
>PKCQ01000364.1 GCA_002862265.1 Planctomycetaceae bacterium
GACGATTTGCGAATTTCGATTATTCGCAGGCATCGATTCAGCTGTGGCCACTCAACTGGCTGCATCATCATTTCCCGATCGAGAACATCAATTTTCGATCCCGTGTCATCAGATTTACGGGAGTTCTGAACAGTCCCGGAATCCCAAACGCCAGATTCTTTATCGAAAATGTCCGATCTTTCCTCGACCAACCCGGCGAGTTCTTTGTTGATCGAAAAACACGAACCCTTTACTACAAACCTCGAAATAGACCGATCGATCAACAACTGATCACGGTGCCGCTTTCCAAGGGAATCCTCAGAATCGAAGGGAAGAGTCACAGATTCCCGGTCCACGATCTTCATTTCGAGGGACTCGCCCTTTCCGGCGTCGACAGACATTCGCCAGGAACACCTGGCCACGAAACCCGGGGCATCAGTATCTTCAACGCCAATGGGATCGAACTCCGCAAACTGCTCATCGAAAACGCGGGAGATGATGCCATCTTTCTCTGGTCAGGAGCATCCAATATTGGGATCTCGGACTGCGGCATTCACGGAAGTCGTTTTGGAATCCGATCTTGGTCGGAGACACCCAAAAAGTCCTTTGTCTGCCAGGATACACCTGTGGCTTATGATATTTTCGCTCTTACCATCACCAACAACGTCCTCTGGAACATCGGGGAAACCGCGGTCCATATTGGAAGCGCCAAGTCAATCGATATCGGATACAACCAAATCAGCAGTTGCCGAAGGTCCGGAATCAGCCTCTGGACTGCATCCGAATGCAAAATCCACCACAATCATATCAATCATGTCGCCCTCGAGTTCAAAGATGTGGCTGCCGGTATCTACGTGAATGTATTGAGCAGAGGCATAGCAATCGAGGACAATCGCATTCATGATATTTGCCTCCTGGATCATCCGGAGGGAGCTCCCAGCAAGGCGATCTATCTCGACTACGACGTCAATGCGAATATTGCCGTGAGGAGGAATGTCATCTATGAACTCGCCCCTGGCGTGAAGTCGGTAAAACTCGGCGGACGAGGGGTCACTTATCAACACAATATTCTGGATAACCGAGGCAATCGCGGAGCTTACGCGAAGCTTCAATTCTGGGGAGGCAGCAACTCCATTCGTTGGGTTCCCTGGCTGATCGGACAAGAAACCTGGGACAAAAACATGAGAATTCAGGGCAATGTGTTTCTCGCGGATTCGCCAAGCGATGGTGACTTCATGCACTTCAATGACAAAAGACACTGGGAAGACGTCATGACTATTGGGATCCTTCAGAACACTCTTTCCGCAAGCGACCGCAATCTCTTTTACAACCCTGCCATCGCATTGAAATCTTATCGGCTCTGCCAATACCGGATCGAAGACTGGCAGCGCCTCGGGGGGAAAGGCTACGACCGCAACTCGCTGTTTCAAAAGGATCCCCTATTCAACGACCTGGAGAAAAGGAACTACACCTTTTCTCGAAGATCCCCTGCTCTAGGCCTCGGGATCCCTCAATTGGACGCCGCAAAAGTCGAAGGCGTGGGCCCCTCCCCCGGCTACCCTTACTATCATCTTGTTCCCAAAAAAGGTAACCGGGTGCACCTAACCGCACCCTGGTAATCTACTCGGGCACCGACGTCGCCTTGATGACACTGTCGTGTACCGCATTCCACGACCACGAAGAATCCGCGCCCCCGGCCCGATTTTCACTAAGCCCGGCATCGCTTCGTTTGTAAGGACATAGACAATGTCCAAGCTACTCTCAGTCATTTTAATTGTTCCGATTGTTTCTTCGCTTCTTGTCTATGCAGACAAAGCAGCAGCGTCGTAGACGGTTTCACCGATCTTGGGATTCACCACCTGAACAATCGAGCGGATCAGTGGGCGAGGCGTATAGTATTCACCGCCATTTCGCCCAGCGTTGCCCATGTTCTTGATCTTGTCCTCATACAGATGGGACATCTCGTGCTTTTCCGAGCTTGTTTGAAAGCGAAGCTCGTCTACGTAGTTCAGCACGTCTCTAAGGGCATAACCACTTTGCAGCTTGTTTTTGATCTCACTGAAAATCTCACCAATCTTGTATTCGATGGTGTCAGAGCTTTCAGCCGTTGTTTTGAATTTGCTGAGATACGGAAACAGTTTACCGTTGACGAAATCAATCAGGTCATCGCCCGTCAAAGCGGTGTGATGGTCAATCTCGCCATCGTCTTTGCGAGGCATCGCCCAAACGCCCCAGCGATACTCTTCACGAAGGATCGGCTCGTATTTCGTTCCGGAGAGACTTGCTGACGACTCACGATCCTTTTCAAGATCATCCAAATATTTAAGGAACAGTACCCACGAGGATTGCTCCACGTAGTCGAGTTCACTACCGCATCCAGCGTCCTTGTGAAGAACGTCGTCAATGTTCTTAAATGTTTGCTCAAACAAGTCCGTTACCCCTGTGTTTTGTCACCTTTAAGCGGTGTTGATGCCCGACTTATAAATGAGTCTCGCCGCGAACTTACTACCTATCCGGCGAGGCTGGATGAACGGTTCTAAGTATTGCTATTGTTTGTCGATCCAGCCAGACCACGCGTCAACTCGTTTCAATACACTATCAATGTCGCGACCTGATGCGGCGAAGACTTCTGGCCCTAGCAGTGAATGCGCAGATAGTAAGCGAGCGTAGTCACGAACCATTCGTAGAACCGCTGACAATGTTGGTCATCTCCGAGCTTCATCTCGTGTTCTTCTTCGGCCTGCTTGCTCGTGATGCCATGAAACAGTTAAGCAGTTCCGCCCTATGCTTCGTCCTCACTCCCATCTGCGGTTACAAATTCGAATGAAACGTCGCAACGCCTTGTGACTCATTTTTCCCCGCTAAGTGGTATTCCTGTTGTTGCCCATCTCTGTTTGATCGCTTCAGAGTTAGCTGCAACAAGTTCGCCGACGATTCCCTGTACGGATCTATGTGCTATTTCCGCGTTATGAGGGCTTTCGGACCGGATAAATACGGTAACGGCAGAGGTGCCCAGGTCGGCAACCCGGTTCCAATTGCTCTTGCTCCTCTGCAACTCTACCCAGTTGGTGATAGGTCTGGGCGGTACTATGCTCAACGCTCAGACATTCAGAGCTCTCCAGGCCTTTTTGTACCACTAATCCGCCTGAGCGAACTAGCGTTGCTCCTGAGCAATGACACTCAAATTGGTGATAAGTGTAACCACAGATGTCTCCTTCTCTAAGGGAGTATTGGGCGTTTGGGGGTGCAGATCGAGGCACCGAAAAGTAAGTGGGAAGGAAAGCAGGTGTGTGTACCCGTGATACACTTTCGGGATCTCTCTCAAACCCATAAATCGATCGGAAGGACCCGCTCATTTAGAGATTTTATCCTGTTTCTTTTCGTGGGTTTCTTGAAGAGGTTTGTATGAATAGCTTCTATAAAGGTGGGGACCGATGTAGGGAATGAAGACGGTAGTTGAGTAGTGATATGAGAGAACAAAGGTGGAATGACTCGTTGAGGGCCCTATGGGGACCTCAACGAGTTTGTTGGGGTACGCCAAGGCTCCCATGGATCGCTCCAGAGAATCAATACTTTTGCGGCGGGTGGTTCGGAGTCTGGAGTTCCGCCAACGCTCGTCTGAATTTCTTTTGATTCTCCGACTGTCTGAATTGTTTTTCGCTGAGCTCTCGGTCGTGAGTTTGCCTTGCCAGAAGCTTGATCGCTTCATCGTTTGAAAGATTGTTGGAGTAGTACATATGACGTCCGTCAGGTAGTAATTGGAAGAAAAAGCCTCGCTTGCCAAGTTTTCTCACCGTGTACTTGATTTGTTCCAAAGACAGTAACGGCACTTCTTGGAGGTGCGAGGCTTGTTTTGTGCTGCTGTAGCCTAACGCTGCAAAGTTCACTCTTTCGTAGGTGAATTGAGCTAGATCTTTATTGCCGATGCAGCCATATACGGCTGCAAGCACAGCAAATTCTCTCCAGCTCCATTCCTCCAATGCATCCCAGAAGATATCAGTACGCATTCGGACCAACATTCCTAGCGGATAGTCTGAAACAGAACCCTCAGATATGCCTTCAGTGCCCAAAACGACATTCAAAGTATCGGCAGCAGCAAGTACGAAGGGTGTCCAGGTAGTCGTGTCAAAGGCATGCTCTTCGCCGTAGTTCGGCTGTGCTTTGACCGCCTTCTCCGCAATTGCAACAATCTCGCGTTCTGGCTTTTTTTCGCGGAGATTCCTCGCGACATGAAACACTGCCCAACGAATTATCTCGCGCATCCGCTTTTCCTTGGTGCTGCGGGTGACATTCGCCACACTTGAACCGATGCGAAGAGCGGATAGCGGAAACTGAAAGTAACTCTTGCACTTTTCTTGACTGGACATCAATGCTGCCTAATAAGTAGGAAAACGGAGATCTGCGAGGAATAAAAAGCAAATTAGATCTCAGCATCCCTGAGTTGTTGCAACGCGCGCTTGTGAGACGGGCCAGCGGTGCGTTTGCGGCGAGAAGAGCCCCGCTTGGCTTCGGTTACGGCACAGAAGAATCGGTCAAGCGCCTGCTTTGAGGTGTATTGCTCACCCCCGATGTAGACCGATTCGAGACGAACGCCAACAAGACCTCTGCTGAGCCATCGGTAAATAGATGCGAGGTGCTTCTTGCGGCCATTCTTCTTAGGAAGTAAGCCAGGCACTTCGCGAATCAAAACGACCTCTTCGCGGTTCATATCGATCGACATCCCCATTCCTTTGCAAATGAACGTAATTTCTTGTAACTACGTGCAAAGGTAAAGCGACTCACAAAACAGCGGAATCAGCTGAGGCAAAGATTCAATTTGATTCAATTT
>PKCQ01000694.1 GCA_002862265.1 Planctomycetaceae bacterium
GATAGGTCCTGATGGGGAAGAGATTGATCCTGTCACGACCGGTTGGACGGCTGAACCGAGTGCCACCGAGTTTGCTCGTATTCAACCGGACCGAGAGCTGCTGAAGCAACTTGCCGAGAAGTCGGGCGGCGAGTTGATCCCGATTGGGGACTTGGAGCAGTTTGTGGAAACGCTGCCGACAAAGAAAGTTCCTATCACCGAGTCGCGCGTCGAGCCGTTGTGGCATCGACCCTGGTTTGTGCTGCTTGCGATTGGTTGCCTCTGTTTGGAATGGGGCCTGCGACGATGGAGGGGCTTGCCATGATTCAACTCATTTCGAGACAGAGGTCTCACGCTGTCGGCTCCAATTCAAACCCCAAGCGTCAGCGAGTCATTTCTCTTACTTCTGTAGTGTTCCGCCAGCAATCGTCGATGCAAGCCAGCGCCTGCGACTGGGCGGTAAGCGAGGCTTCTGTTCTCCGTGAGGTGCAGCTCGTGACGATGGCTGTTCGGGCACTCATCTTTTCTGTTTGCTTTTTCTCCTCGGCTGCGCAAGCTGTAGGCCCGGCACCCAAAGAGTCTCGTGAAACGCTGTTACTTGTCGTTGGTGCACCAGGTGCGGCCGAGTTCGGAGAAGAGTTCCTAGAGGCTTCGGAGCAGTGGGAAAAATTGGCTGAGGCTCGCAAGTGGAAATTGGAGCGTAGAGATCAAGCCAAATCTGACAAGACGGCTCGTGAGCAGCTGAAGTCATCCATCGAGGAGAATGCCTCCGCCCCGCGATTATGGATTGTCATGCTGGGGCATGGCACTTTTTCACGCAACATCGCGAAGTTTAACTTGGTGGGGCCGGATGTGAGTTCGAAGGAGCTGAAGAGTTGGCTGACTCCTGTTACTTCACAGATCGTACTCATCAATTGTTCTTCGGCCTCGGTGCCGTTTGTTCCTGAGCTTGCTGATCGTAGACGCATCGTTTTAACTGCAACCAAAAGTGGTTCTGAGTACAACTACGCTCGGTTTGGAAAGTACTTTGCCAAGGCCGCAAGCGATCTCAAAAACGACATTGACCATGACAAAGAAGTGTCGCTGCTCGAGGCTTTTCTGGCCGCTTCCGATGAAGTCGAACGTTTTTACCAACAGGCTGGACGACTTTCAACGGAGCATGCTCTGCTGAACGACAACGGCGACAAAGCAGGTACGACGGCTGATTTCTATCGTGGAATTCGCCCCGCCAAGGAGAGTCTGGAAGGGAAAATCGACGGTGCTTTGGCCGCGAGGATCATCTTAATTTCCTCTCCAGAAGCGATTGGGTTTCCCGAGGAGATGGAAGCTCGACGGACAGCAATCGAATCGGAGATTGATAAGTTGCGCAGCCGTAAATCGTTCCTCGCCGAGAACGACTACCTGGATCAACTCGAGAAGCTAATGCTTCAGCTGGCTGAGCTTTATGACGAAGCGGAAGAGAAGTAGATTCTTGCCGTCGGTCGGCAGATGGAAATGCTGAATAGCCCTCACTTCCCCGGAGAGCTGATAAACTTTCATGCGGGACGAACTTCGCATTTCAGCGTCATTTGTATTAGCAACGGTTGTTGCACGAGAACAATCGCGCCAGCGATCCGACTGAATTAAACTAGTTGAAACGCGATTGGCCACCACTTCTCCAACGCATTGCTCTCGTTCGGCGTTGTCCATGTGTTATATTTGTGAGTTCTTAGCATCCCACCAATAGAGCTTCAGCCAGTCTTATGCTGAATCTTCCCGCCACGATTAGTCACCGAAGTTTGTTCGCCCTTGGTGCGTTCTGCGGAACGTGTTGCCTGTTTATGAACATACAGGCTGCTGAGCCGAAGTTGAATCGTCCTGTGAGCTTTGAGTTGGATATTCAACCCATTCTCACGAAAGCGGGGTGCAATGCCGGAGCCTGCCACGGAAAGCAGCGTGGACAGAACGGTTTCCAGCTCTCTTTGTTGGCCTACGATTCAGATTTTGACTTCGAGGCAATCACGCGTGCGGCCCGCGGGCGACGCGTATCCTACTCAGTCCCACAGAGCAGTCTGCTGCTCGAGAAAGCAATTGGTCTGAAACCGCATGGCGGTGGAAAACGTTTTGCAGAAGACTCTGAGGAGTACGCGACTTTATTGACTTGGATTGAACAAGGGAGTCCACGCGTCGCACCCGAAGAACCGGAGCTGCTGGGGATCTCTTTGGCCAGGAATGATTTTTCGATTCGGACAGGTGAGAGTGCCCAGCTAACGGTCACGGCACGATTCAGCGACGGCACGACGCGAGATGTAACAGGTGCTGCTAATTATTTGTCGAACGATGCACCCGTGGTGAAAGTCACCGAAGGCGGAGAACTTCAAGCTGGTAAGTTGCCAGGAGAAACAGCGGTGATGGTGCGTTACATGAACCGCATCGAAGTCGCAAGTGTAATCATCCCGCGTGCCGATGATATTCCCGCTGAGCGTTATCAGTCTCTTCCACGCAATAATTTTATCGACGACTTGGTCTATCAGAAGTTGGAAAAGACCGGCGTTTTTCCCTCCGGAGATGCCGGCGATGCGACTTTCCTGCGTCGCGCTTACACGGATATCATTGGCCGTATTCCAACGGCGGAAGAGGCCCGAGCCTTTCTGGATACCGGGCATCTTCGCAAACGTGAGCACCTGATCGACGATTTGCTCGAGCGTCCTGAGTACGTGGATCATTGGGCAAATCAATGGGCTGACCTTCTCCGACCAAATCCCTATCGAGTTGGCATCAAGGCGGTACTCAACTATGACAACTGGATTCGTCAGAAGTTTCGAGACAACGTTTCCTATGATCAATTTGCACGAGAGCTGATTACGGCTCAGGGAAGCACTTGGCGTAACGGAGCGGTCACACTTTATCGTGACCGGCGCAGTCCTGATGAGATGGCAACGCTGGTAAGCCAACTGTTCTTGGGGATTCGACTCGAGTGTGCCAAGTGCCACCACCATCCGTTTGAGAAGTGGAGTCAGCGAGACTTCTATCAATTCGCTTCCTTCTTTGGAAATGTGCGGCATAAAGGAACTGGTTTGTCGCCGCCGATATCAGGCGGTGAAGAGACGGTGTATGTTGCCGCTGGCGGCCAAGTTCGGCATCCGAAGACTGATGAAGTTCTAACTCCAATTCCGCTTTTCGGTAAGCTCGGCGGAGAGCTTGACAAGGAAGATCCTCGGCAGGATCTCGTTTCCTGGATGCTGCAAAAGAACAATGGCTACTTTGCCAAAGTGCAAGTGAATCGTATTTGGGCTTCGATGATGGAGCGTGGGCTGGTCGAGCCGGTCGATGACTTGCGGTCCACCAACCCGCCGACGAACCCTGAGCTGTTGGATGCCTTAGCGCAAGAGTTTGTTGACTCAGGCTTCGATCAGAAGCAATTGATCAAGACCATAGCGCTTTCTCGGGTCTACTCGCTAAGTTCCTTGCCAAATGAATCCAACACTATGGATCGGGTGAATTATGCAAGGCACTATAGACATCGCATGCGCGCAGAATCATTGATGGATGCTGTTACTGAAATTACAGAGACGCCATCGGATATGCGAGGTGTTCCGAAACAATCTCGTAGTAATCAAATTTGGACGCATCGCGTAAGCTCCATGTTCTTGGATACCTTTGGGCGCCCGGACGCAAACCAGGATCCGCCCTGCGAACGCACTTCAGAATCTTCCGTGGCGCAAGTCCTGCACATGATGAACTCACGCCAGATTGATTTTCGGGTGCGAAGTGATTCCTCTCGAGCGGCGAGGTTAGCGAAAAGTGAATTGAGTGCTGAGCAGATTGCCGAGGAACTCTACCTCTGTATTTTTTCTCGCTATCCAGATGAATCCGAAATGCAGCACGCAAAGAGCTTGTTTGAGGCGGGCGGGAAACCGCTTGAGGCGGACAGGCTGCGTCCGCAGATTGAGGACTTGATGTGGGCCATGATGAATGCTCCCGAATGTATCATTCAGAATTGAGGAACAGTGATGACTTTTTCACAAAGACGGAATTGTGAGGGCATGCTTCGCCGCGACAGCCTCAAGCTGGGGCTCGGCGGTTTGATTGCCGGAGGACTAGCTGGCTCGCTAAGAGCAGCCGCGTCGGAGCAACAAAAAGTCAAGCGAGAAGCCGATGCTTGCATTTTGATTTGGCTTGATGGTGGTCCCAGCCACTATGAAACTTTTGATCCTAAGCCGGAAGCTCCGGTTGAAATTCGAGGTGACTTTCGAGCGATCTCCACGAAAACGCCAGGAATGCAGTTTTCGCAACTTATGACAGCGATGGCAGAGGAGTCGAATGAGTTGGCCGTGGTGCGTTCGATCAAGCACAACCAAGGTAATCACGGTGCAGGCAATCACTACATGATGACTGGAGCACCCCCTAGAATCCCAGTCGGCTGCGGCGCTTACGTAAGTTTTCACCCGAGTCTTGGCAGCGTCGTCGCAAAGCGCGCGTGGTCCCGGCAGCATGGGCTGCGACTCCCGAATTACGTGACGCTCTCCGAGCTCCGACCACCCGGGCCTCACGCGGCTAGGGTCCTTCGCACAGGGGCCAGCGCTCGTGAGAGCTCGCCGGTGCTGCCCTCGCTGTTCGTGCCAGGCTTTCCAAAATCGGCCACCACCTTCCTGTATGAATGCCTCGGCACGGCCTTCGCGCCGCCCCACGTGTGCGGCAGCGGTGGTGCTGCGCACTGGGCAACTTGCCGCCGCCGATTCCTGCTGAGCCTTCTTCTCTTCAGCAGTTAATGCATTCTGAGGTTTACCATAAGACTTCGACATCTCCGTGCGTACCTTCTCCTGCCTCTCCTGC
>PKCQ01000488.1 GCA_002862265.1 Planctomycetaceae bacterium
TGCAAGGCCACATTTGCCATTCAGCGCGCCGCAAAAGTACTGGGATTTGTTTGATTCAGATAAGCTTCCGATGCCAGACATCGAAGGTCTGCCATCGCAGTCCGTTTCTGCTGGCCACAAAAGAGGCGGTGAAATCTGCAATTTCAAACCGGTTCCAGCGGACCCGCAAGCTGAGTTCTCGAGTGATTTAAAACGCGAACTGATTCATGGCTACTATGCCTCCACTGCCTATGTTGATGCACAAATTGGCAAAGTACTCAACGAGCTCGAACGGCTCGAACTAGATCAGAATACGCTAGTGGTTCTCTGGGGAGACCATGGTTGGCATCTAGGGGATCTGGGGATTTGGACCAAGCATACGAACTACGAGCAAGCCAATCGCATTCCGATTCTGATTCGGGCACCGGGAGTGACGAAAGCAGGGGCATCTAGTAAGCAGTTGGCTGAAAGCGTGGATGTTTTCCCGACCATTGCTGAACTCGCGGGCCTAGGGAAACCGGTCGTGACTCAGCGGCTCGACGGTGTAAGTCTTGTGCCAGTGCTGAGGAACGGAAGTGCTCGAGTTCGTGATCATGCATATCACGCATATCCAAAACGAAAACTTGGCCGTGCGATTCGTACGGAACGCTATCGCCTAGTGGAGTGGCAACCACTCAACAATCGCGATGCGAAGCCAGAGTACGAACTTTATGACTATTCGAGTTCTGCAGTAGAAGAAGTCAATATCGCCAAGGAGTCGCCTGAGATTCTGGCCGAACTGAAAACTATTTTGGCTCGCTATCCTGACCCTGTGCCGCGGCCGAAACGATAGTAACTCAGTCGCGAGTGGGGAGTCACAACGAGCTTCGCCGCATGTGTCGATCGCGTTGAAATTTAGTTATCCTGTATACTCCTGGAGAAGCGATTCCCCTGCTGCTCCGCATGGTCCCCTCCTCTTTTCGGAAAAGCGACGTGAGTTGCCGTCATTATATCGCCTCTGCTTCTATCCTATTGCTCAGTTGCGACCTTTCAATCGCCAAGGACCGACCGAATGTGATTCTCATCATGGCTGATGACGTCAGTTGGGAATGCTTCGGGTGCTACGGTGGCGAAGATTACAAGACGCCGAACATCGATCGACTAGCTGCCGAGGGCATTCGATTCGAGCACTGCTATTCGACTCCCATCTGCACTCCCTCTCGCGTTAAGATCATGACCGGAAAGTACGGCTTCCGAAACTATACGCACTTCGGTTACCTGAACCCGAAGGAACGCACCTTTGGACACATGATGCAGGATGCGGGGTATCAAACTGCAATCGCCGGCAAATGGCAGCTCAACGGCTTGTACAATACTTTGCCGGGTAGCGACGATCCAAAGCGACCTCAGAAGGCGGGCTTTCACGAATCGCTGCTTTGGCAAGTCACTCGAGGGAAAGGCGGCGATGGTGGTGAACGATTCTGGGATCCGCCGTTGGAGCACAACGGGAAGTTCATTACGAAAGAAGAGAACAAGGGCAAGTATGGGCCCGATCTGCTAACGAATTTCGTTTGCGACTTTATGGAACGCAATCAAGAAGGACCTTTTTTCGTTTACTACCCAATGGTGCTTGTTCACGATCCTTTTGTTCCCACTCCGGACAACGTCGGCAATGCTCCCATTAATCATGGATTGAACAAAGCTCCGAAAGGCTACGAGCCGCGGAAGAAGAATTTTGTTGCCATGGTGGAGTACATGGATAAGCTGATCGGTCGCATCACGGACAAGGTAGATGAACTAGGGTTGAGCGAAGACACGATCATCATGTTTACCGCCGACAACGGAACGAATGTCGGAATTCGCTCGCAATGGAATGGGACTGAGATTCGCGGCGGCAAGGCAGGCATGAAAGACAATGGAACGCACGTGCCATTTGTTGCTCGCTGGGCGGGGCACACACCGAAAGGAACGGTGCTACCGGATTTAATCGATTTCACGGATTTTTACGCTACGCTCTCCGATGTATCGGGTACAAAGGCTTCCGTAAAAGAGCCGATAGACGGGCGTAGTTTCTTCCCGCAGCTGAACGGGCTGGAGGGCAATCTTCGCAACTGGGTTCTTTGCCATTACCAGTGCTATTGGAACAAGAAGCCGGGGCAGTTTGCTAGAACGGCCAACTACAAGCTCTACCGAGACGGACGCTATTTTGAGGTGCCAATTGATCTTGATGAAGCCAATGACATGGCTGCAACGGTGACCGGCCTAGCAGCTGTGATCAGGAGAGAGCTGAAGTATCTCCTCGATCGCTGTCCACCGGTGCCGGGAGGTATACAGAAAAAGGACGCAAAGGAACGTCCGCTGTATCCCGATACGCCGAATCTCTTCGACCACTAAAAGCTGGTCATCTCATTGCGAACTAGCGCCTTATCGCTCATTTGATTCCAGCGTTGTTGGAAGACAGGCTAGTCGTCGAGTCGCTCAAAAATGAGCAAACGGAACTCGATTGCTTCATTTCCAGGAATGGATTTCGCACGTAGTTCGAGACGTCCTGATCCGGCGGGCATGAACATTTGTCCGATCTCAATTGTCTTAAAGTCCTTCACGTAGGACTCGGTCCTCTTGAATCTATCGTTCTCCATGCCTCGCAGCGGTGGATCTTGTGGCACTTCAATATTGAAGGGCAAAACGGAATCACCGATAGCTAGTTCTAGTTGAGCCCCGACGTTTTCTTTCTTACACGCGTACTGCAATTGAACTTTGTATCTTGCAGCAGCACCAACCTGGATATCCCAGAAAATCTTCTGTTCTTCGGAGGTCCAGTTTTTCAAGAACGAACAATTGGGAAAGCGATTCGATCGCTGGATTCCACCCGTGAAACTTGCGTCTCGTGCTGGGACTTGGGTAAAGCGATAGTCGGGGTGTCCGACCATGAAGGGGCGTTCGTCCTTATCGAAACCAGCCACTTCTGCCAGGTGCTGCTCGCGGGTAGACGCAAGTATTTGTTTCGTTTCGGGATGTTTCTCACTGACATCATTGCGTTGCTCAGGATCGGCGACGATATCGAACAGTTTTCCTTGATGGTCCAAACGAAAACGCTGGTTGCGAACGCTGCACTTTGTCTTCCAGTGATTGACGATGACTCGGTCAGGCCACTCCTTTTGCGGCACTTCTTGGCGCAGTAACGGAGCAAGCGACTTCCCATCCAAGGGCTTGTTTCCGATTCGCTCCACACCGCAAAGCTCAGTTAGCGTGGGTAGGAGATCTGTCACCGAGGCAATAGGCTCGATCGTTTGACCAGGAGCCAAGTGGGTTGGCCAGCGAATTAGCAACGGAGAACGCACGCCACCTTCGTCAGTAGAACCCTTTCGCCCTTTCATGCCACCGTTCCACCGAACGCCGTTGGGGCCGTTGTCACAGAAATAGATTACGATCGTGTCCTCAGCCAATTCTTCCTCTTCCAGGAAGTCGAGCAACCGACCAACATTCCAGTCGATGTTTTCACACATCGCAAGAGCACAGCGCAAATGATTCGGAACCTCTTTCTGAGGTTCACGATTGTGCATTGATAGGTCTTTGTCTTTGAATCGCTCCCAGTATTGATTAGGAACTTGCATAGGCGAGTGAGGCGTATTGAAGGGTAGGTAGGCAAAGAATGGCTTGTCCGCTTGTTTGGCCTGCCTCATGAAGTCTATCGCTTTGTTCGTGAAGTCATCGATGCAGAATCCTTCGCCCTGTACTAGAGCACCGTTGTGTTCGAGCGGTGGACTGAAGTAATCGCCCCAGTGTCCCGAACAGAAGCCGTAGTACTCATCGAAGCCGCGGCCATTGGGATGATAAGGGTACTGCATGCCGTTGTGCCACTTGCCGAAAGCGCCGGTACGATAGCCAGCGGCGCGAAAGGAGTCTGCGATCGTTGTTTCGTCCAAGTTCATGCGTTCGCCCCCCGCAGAGGTGCTGTAGACGCCGCTACGAGCGTGATAACGGCCTGTCAGGAACTCGGCACGCGTTGGCGAGCAAACCGCGCAGACATAGAAGCGATCAAACTGGACCCCGTTTTTTGCCAGTGAATCGATACGCGGCGTGTTGAGGTTTTTGTTCCCATTCAGCGATAAATCGCCCCAGCCTTGGTCGTCCGTGAGGACGATTAACACGTTAGGTGAGGAAGCGTCGCCGAAGGTGAGTGGCGGACCGGCGAAAAAGTTGGCGAGAGTTAGCCATAATGAATAGAAAATCAGTCGACATTGAGGATTATGTTTGACATGCACTGCTGGGCTCCTTAGAAAGCGACTCGAACTCGTGCCCGCTCGGTCGGTTTTCACCGTCGTTTTGAAGGATATCCGACGCTAGAGCAGACAAATATATATCTGTTGCCTCCAAATGAGTGAGGTGGATTCCCATTTAAGGAAATTAATTTTGGCATGAATTTTGTTCAAAAAGAAAGCACTTGGTCGGTTGAGGACGCCTTTCCGTGGACACAGCCATTTTCGATTGCCGTCGTTGATGACGAAGACTCGGTGCGCACAGTACTCGTTTTACTTCTGCGGGATGCTGGCTATCAAGTTGAGGATTTTCAAAGTCCGGCTGAATTCCTCAATGTCATGCAGCAAGGTAGAAGTTACGACTGCGTTTTGCTCGATGAGTTCATGGATGACATGGATGGACTACAGACTTTAGCCGAGCTGAGAAAGCTCGGGAGCCTTATTCCTGCAGTCATGGTTACAGGCGGAGCGACTCCAGAACTAGCGATGAAAGCGATCGACAGCGGCTTTCGCTACTTGTTCGAGAAGCCGATTCAACGAGAAGAGTTGATCCAGCGCACTCTACGCTACTG
>PKCQ01000237.1 GCA_002862265.1 Planctomycetaceae bacterium
GAACAATCGGCCAAGTCTGACAATCCATTCTTTGCAATCATCTGGTTTCACACTCCGCACTTGCCCGTTGTTGCCGATGCCAAACATCGCGCGATGTATCCTGAGGCAGAATCCGTTCTGGCACGTAATTACTACGGCTGCGTGACAGCCATGGATGAGCAGATCGGTCGACTCCGAAAACGATTGCGAGAGTTGTCCGTAGATCGGAATACGCTGATCACTTTTTGCTCGGACAACGGACCGGAAGGCAACGCCTCGTCGCCCGGCTCAGCAGGCCCGTTCCGTGGCCGGAAGCGTTCGCTTTATGAAGGCGGCGTGCGAGTTCCTGGATTGATCGAATGGCCGGCGAGGATCGAACCTGGCGCGACCGACTTTCCGGCCGTAACAAGCGATTACTTACCGACCATCATCGACTATCTCGGCGCGGTAATAGAAGATGACCGCCCGATTGATGGAATCTCACTGCGTTCGGTGTTTGCTGGCGAGCAAGACTTGCGCAGTCGTCCAATCGGATTTCAATCCAGAACCCAAGCATCGCTGAGCGCTGATCAATACAAGATCTATCGCCCCAAGGATCAGGCTCCTTGGGAGCTGTATGACCTGTTAGCGGATCCGTCTGAGAAGGATGATATCGCTGGAGATCATCCGGAAATTATTGCCAGTATGGCCCGCTACTTCGAGTCCTGGAAGAAGTCCTGCGCTCGTTCCGACGCAGGTGAGGATTACAACTAGTTACACATAACACTTCCCGGTCCGCCTCCCTGTTCTCTCACACCTTTTTCTATTCCCACTAACCGTTTGGTCTTGCGCCACGCGAATGAGGAATCCATCTGTGCAATCTAATCGTAACATCGCTCCAAAATATTCTCTTCGTCGTGGTTTCTTCAAAGGTAGTGCTGCTGCAGTTGGTTTGCTCGCGGGCGTACAACAGGACCAGGCCGAGGCAGCGACCTCTCCGGTCAAATACGCCGAGTGGAAAGAATACGATTTCGCAGGTCCAGATTCCCTTTACCACGGAAATGAATGGGAGAGTCTGAATCCTGGGTACTGGCAAGTCAAAGACAACGCGTTGCGCCGGCGATTACACAATGTGGGTGATCGTGCACGGGGCACTGGCTTTCCATTTCACTACTACAATCAAGGTCGGAAAATGCCGACCGAGTACGACCCGAGCTTGCCAGAAGGCATCTTGTATCGGCGTGAGTGGAACATGCAGAGTAGCTTTCGCATTCAAGCAACATTCACTTATCGAGGCGATCGCACGTCGCCCGAGGAAGGAGACAATCCAGAGTGGAAGATGTACCAGGATGGATATGGTTGTTTTGGACTGGCGTTCGGGGCAAAAAGTCTCTTTGAAAGCTACGGCAAGGTTCGCAACGCGACGCAACTAATTTGGAGCGATGACGGCAAACTGAGCTTTCGCGTCCCAGGCAAAAATCGTCAAAACATTCAGTCAGAAACGAAAAGCGCTCCCAGACTAAAACGCGGTGACAAGGTCACATTGGTCCTCCATTGCGAAATCGCCAATGGCCAGGCACAGCTGACCGGCTTGTTTAGTCTCGGCTCTGAAAGAATCGAGTTGGAAGCCAGTATGCCTGCCTTTCGAGCGAAGGGATTTGTCGGCTTGAGCGGCCGTGGCTTGGTGGACTTCGAAGTGAACTCCTTCGCGGTTTTGCCTAGTGCAAACGCATCTACTGAGCCTCGGCCCATTGAATGCTATAGTTGCTATCCACTTGGCGACAGCTTGAAGCAGACTGACGGTAAGTGGCAGGTACGATTCGTAAGTCTGTTTGAGACGGATGGCAAACAAGCCGAAGTTCGTATCTCGGATCAAGAGCGTCCCGCTGGAGGCTGGGAATCCTTGCCAGCCGCTGGAAAAGCCCAGATCGTGAATCACCAGTGGCGACGCAACACAGCGGTGATCGAAGCGACGCTTCCAGAGGATCCCGCAGAGAAGGAACTCTACTACACGATTTGGAAAGACGGTGTGAATGTAACTTCCGACACGCGTATTGGAAGTGGATCGGTAGGGCAGGGGACTGGCTTGGTTGGTGACGTGCCAGCCCAAGGCGACTACGTCGGCAGACTGCCTAGACTACAAGCACCTTACAAGCTCTGCGGATTGAGCTGTCACGCCATCACCAGTGGACTGCAAGTGCCTGGCGACAAAGGATACCAGCGCACCGGCGGCGGAGATGTCTGGCAGTTTCGAGATCAGCCGACACTAGGCGCCTACAAGCATCTAGAAGATTTCAACTTCCAAGTCATGGTTTGGGAAGACGACGTCTGGTACATGGAATTGGTACTTTATCCTCCCAGCACTGACGATGCGTACAAAGTCATCAAGAACTCGATCTGCGGTCCGGCCAGTCGCTGGCAGATGATGCGGCACTGGAACATCATCAATCCCGGTGACCACGACTACGGCATGGATGACGTCAAAGGCCCAGAGCAGATCGCGATTCGTCGCGTCGAAGGGCTCGGACAAGATACTTCGTACATGAAACGCAATTTTCAAATTGTGCATCACTTGGTTACGGGCGAGGAAGAAGTTGATCCTTTAGCCAATCCAAAGAAGTGGCGCGCTTGGAAGATGCCGAATCGCGATTTCACCTTTGTCATCCTGGATTCGCGATTGTGGCGTAGTAGCCAAGACACCGACATGTGGGACGACGAAGGCTGGGATGCCTTCAAGAACCTCTACGATCGTACCGATCCGACGCGCAGTCTACTGGGTGAAGAGCAGTTTTCGTGGCTCGAAGAAGTCTTGTCCACCGATTCCAGTCCTTTGATTTGCTTGACAGGCATCAACGGGATGCACACGATTTGGACCGGTCAGAACTGGAAAAACGGCAAGGAGAAAATCATAGACGGCCCCTTCGATCAACGGGACCGAGTCACTGCCGACTACGCTGGCTGGGTTAAAGCCGGTGCCGACCGTGTCCTTGAGCTTTTGGGCGCTCGCAGCGGAGTGGTTTCCGTTTACGGCGATGTACACAACGGCTGCATCATGACCAATCAAGAGCATCGCGTTGTCGAATGCAGCTTTGGGCCCATCGGGCGTAGTGGCGGAAGAGCCCTGATTCCTGGCTTTGGGCGCGAGATGAAAGACTTTGACGGTCGAGAACTCGAAGTTCACTCGCTCTATCATTCAACTCATGCTGATCCTGATCAGAATAGGCACAAGCCCGGCGAACCCTTCTACTGGAATTTCCTTGAGATGGAATTTCACCCTTGGCGAGAAAGCAATAACATAGCAATGCGTGTGCGTAACATGATCGACGTGCCCGACGAGGAACCGCGCGGCGGTGGAGAACTCAATTTAAAAACAGAAGAAACGGGGCGACAGCAAGGTAGCAAACTGCCGAGAATCCAAACTCTGCCCAATGCTGACGTGCGTTTCGCGACACTGGACGGTCGTCCCATCCGCGCCACGCGAAGCAGTCCGGACGGGAAGGTAACATTAGGAACTCTCGTCGATATCCCCGCAGGCACAAAGATTGTCGTCACAGCCCATGATTCTGAAGGCGTGGAGTCGATGTTGGTCAAGACAAGCTAAATCATCGTGGGACGATTGTCTCAATCGTCCTCAGCCCACCCAGGTAGTTCGTAGCCTCTCGGCTTATGCCTGCGGACTCATAGCCTGGTCCACTTCGGGAGTTCCCTGAACAGTTATTAAAATGAAACCAGATCAGGAGCTTTGGCGCTCATCTCGCCAGATGGCGGAGCAAACTTGGTTAGCTTGATGCCGCCAACAGACTTTTTGTACTCTTCGATCGTCGGCGTGCGGCCCAAGATAGCGGCAAGAACAACGACAGGTGTGGAAGCCAGCAGGGATTCCCCCTTCTTGCGCTCCGAGTCGGCAACTACTCGACCTTGGAACAACCGCGTTGAGGTGGCCAAGACCGTATCACCTTTGGCGGCTTTCTCCTGATTGCCCATGCAAAGATTGCAACCAGGGCGTTCCAAATACATCATATTCTCGTACTCAGTACGTGCCTGCTGTTTCGGCATCAAATCGTTGAATTCGAAGCCCGAGTACTTCTGCAAAACGTCCCAGTCACCTTCTTCCTTGAGTTCTTCGATGATGTTGTAGGTTGGAGCTGCGACGATCAGCGGAGCTTTGAATTGGACTGTTCCTTGCTCCTCCTCGAGATTGCGCAACATCTGAGCCACGATCTTCATATCACCTTTGTGAACCATGCAAGATCCCACAAAACCTAGATCGACGTGTTTCTGACCTTCATAGAAAGTCAAATCGCGAATCGTATCGTGCGTGTATCGCTTAGAAGGATCGTCGTTGTGCACATCTGGATCCGCAATCATCGGCTCGTCGATGCGACTCAAGTCGACTTCCAACTCGGCATAGTAATTCGCATTCGCATCGGGAGCTAAAGCAGGTTTTTCGCCGGAGCGAATTTCGCCGATCCGCTTGTTGGCTTGATCAATGAGACCGTGTAGCACCTGTTTCTCGTTGTCCATTCCCTTGTCGACCATCACCTGGATCCGACTCTTCGCGATCTCCAGCGACTCGATCAAGGTATCGTCCTGAGAGATACAAATCGAGGCTTTCGCCTTCATCTCCGCCGTCCAATCGGTGAACGTGAAGGCTTGGTCGGAAGCTAAGGTTCCAATGTGCACTTCGATGATCCGACCTTGGAATACATTATCGCCAGCGAACTTGTCCAACATTTGAGCTTGAGTCGAGTGAACGACATCGCGGAAGTCGATATAGTCTTGCATTTCACCAGTGAAGGTAACTTTCACCGATTCAGGAATCGGCATCGA
>PKCQ01000350.1 GCA_002862265.1 Planctomycetaceae bacterium
CCAAGTTGAAGGCCAAGTTGGGTTGGATGATGATTTGCCTACAACTGCGATGGGAACTCTCGATTCTTTGGGAGCAGGCACAGGTTTGTTCGGTGACGTTCAAATTGAGTTCGTCGAAGAGATTGACTTGGTGATCATTCGTGGTAATAAGCGCGACGTGCAACGAACACTTGAAGTAATCGAGAAGATCAAGGAACAGGCGAAGAAGACGCAGCCTGAAGTAGAGGTTTTCCGCCTGAGCCATGCCAATGCCGAAGCGGTTGAAACTCTGATTACAGAACTGTACGCCGATATCTTCGAGCCTCGCCAAGGTGCAGTGAGCATTACCGCGCTGGGACAGCCAAATGCTCTGCTCCTGATCGGTCGCAAGGAAGTAGTCGAGTCTGTCAAAGAGTTGATTGGTAAGATTGACCAACCGCTTGAGAACGAAGATCAGCTCAAGGTCATCCGTTTGGAACACGCTTCGTCGGTGGATGTCGAACAGCGAATTCGCGAGTTCTTCACCCAGAGCCCGCCAGACGGAGAACAGCGTTTGGGTATCGGGACACGCGTAAAGGTTCTCGCCGACTATCGGACGAACTCTTTGATTATCCAGGCGGCACCACGCGAGATGGTCGAAGTAGAAAAGCTGATCGCGGAGCTAGATGTTGAAGGCACGACAGCCGAAAATGAAGTCAGAGTCTTCAAGTTGAAGAACACGCTCTCGGATGATTTGCAGAATGTCATTCAAGAAGTAATCACTGGCGAAGGGGCAGGCGGAGACACGGCTCAGGCTCAGCCACCAAGTGGTCGTATCACCATCATGAGCGATGGTGGCCCGGTTGAAAGTGGAATCTTGGCTGGCGTGGTCGTTACCTCTGATCCAACAGTCAACGCTTTGGTCGTCCGAGCCCCCTCCAAGAGCATGGAGCTGATTGGCCAGTTGATTGCACAGTTGGATGAACTGCCCGACGCAGAAGCTTTGATCAAAGTCTTCCCTGTGAAGAACGGTGACGCCACCTCACTAGCCCAACTACTTCAGCAACTCTTTGGGTTACAAGTTACCGCTGGCCAAAGCACAACTGGCGGCTTTCTCGGACTCGGCAGCTTGAACCAACAGAATGCAGGCCTGAGCACCGGAGGTGATAGCTCTCTGGTTCCATTGCGAATCTCGGTCGATACCCGAACGAACTCGGTCATCGTGAGCGGTTCGGAAACAGACTTGGACGTTATTCAGGTACTCGTTCTTCGCTTGGACGAAGAAGGCGTAGAGAATCGCAGCACCGAGGTGATCTGGCTTCGCAACGCTCGAGCCGAAGACGTTGCCACTGCCCTGAACACACTGTTGCAAACTCAACGTGCGGCCGTTCAGCAGACCTTGTTTCAAGGCGGCTATATCAGCTTATACGAGCAAGTGGATCGAGAAGTTTTCGTTGTCGCAGAACCAGCCACGAACTCCCTGGTCTTGAGTGCCACACCACGTTATTACGATACGATCATGGATGTGATCGCACGGCTCGATCGTCGGCCACCCATGGTTCAGATCGATTGTCTCATTGCCGAAGTGCAGTTGGACGATGGTTTCGAGTTCGGCACTGAATGGGGCATCCAAGACAGCTTGCTGTTCGACCGCGGATTGTCCACTGCCGGAACGCTGGCCTCTCCAGTGTTCAACCTGGGGCCTGTTCAGACGACTGCCGGTGGGCAATCGCAAAACGTTGCGGCCCAAGCTCTGTCCAACTTTGGCGTTGGCCGGACCAACTCCGACCTCATCGGTGGCCTGGTTTTGTCAGCATCCAACGAAGCCATCGGAGTGATGGTTCGAGCTCTCCAGACAGCTGGACGCTTGCAGGTGTTGTCAGCTCCGAAGATCACCACCATGGAGTCGGTCGAAGCTTCAACGGTCTTGGTCGGGCAGATTGTACCCCTGGTGCAAGCCGTTACCAACAATGGACAGGGGATTGGGCAAACCATCTCCACTAATCCAACAGATGTCGGCTTGGGCCTGTCGGTAACACCACGCGTTAACCAGGACGGTCTGGTTACTATGAGTATCCAAGTATTTAACTCGAAATTAGGATCTGAAGAGCAAGGGATTCCGGTTGGCTTTAGTGACACGGGCGAAGTGATTCGTTCGCCGATCATTGATACTACTGAGGCAACGACCTGGATCAGTGCGTACTCTGGCCAGACGGTTGTGTTTGCTGGACTGATTAGCAAGCAACGTCAAAGCACAACACGCCGTATTCCGATTCTTGGGAGCCTGCCACTTGTTGGTCCAGCTTTCCGTTTCGATCAGGAAACGGAACAGCGTCGCGAACTCTTGGTAGTTATGACTCCGCGAATCATTCATACAGACGAAGACTATGACACCTTGGCTCAGATCGAGTCTTCTCGGATGAGCTGGTGCCTGGCTGACGTGCAGAACGTGTTTGGTGGAGCTCAAAAGCTTTCGCCAGGCAACGGACTGTGGGGGCCATCGCAGTCGGGAGTGATCTATCCTGATTTGCAGCCGACCGCCATACAGGACCGTGCCATGCCGCGTGAAAATCAGCAGTTTATGCAGCCTAGTGTCATCGAAGACGCTCCGATGGGCGCCAGCAAAGTGGAAACACCAGCAGCTGATTCAGCCGCAAGCCACACCTGGCAGCCTACGGTCCTAGTGCCACCAGTGACCACCGAAACATCGACGCAGGGAACAACCAGAGCGGCCGCGACTATGGCTGGCGAAGGGCCGTTCCAAGGCTTGTTCGAGTAGCATGCAGTGGGCCTGCTCACGTCATAGTTCCATTTCGTAAACTCAATCACAGAATAACGCTCTAGAGTCTTTCTCTAGCCTGGAGATAAAGTGATGAAGAAGATCCTCTGTCATGCCGCACTTTGTATCTGCTTGCTCGGAGCAAGTGGTTGTACCAGCTTGCCCAAGCCCGGGCTGGGTGGGGATACCAGTTGGTCCATTAGTAATCTATGGACGGACGAATACCAGACACCAAAGTCTTTGGCTGTGGTTTGGTCACCGGATGTGATGAGCATGCCAGGTAAGCCAGCTACTCGGGGCTTTGGGGGCCGCGTCTTCTTCTATAACGAGAAGTCGGAAGCAATTCCCGTAGAAGGTGATCTCGTCGTTCACGGTTACTTTGGCGATCCTATGCGAACTTCTCGGAACTCCAAGGCAGACAAAACCTTCGCATTCACTGCGGAGCAGCTTACGAAGCACTTTAGCCCATCACAGCTAGGTGCATCCTACAGTGTTTGGATTCCATGGGACGCGGCTGGCGGAATACAGGAACAAGTTACACTGATTCCCACTTTCCGAACCAAGGAACAAGGGCTGGTTCAGGGCGCTCCTGCAAAGCTGATGTTGATAGGCAAAAAGGATAAGGATGATTCGGCTGTTGCCGGGCGTCACAAACTGCCTGTCCAAACCGTCGCTTATCGTCGCAGTACTACACCGACCAATCCTGGTATTTCACTGCCACGCATGGGAACGGAGATGGAAGTTACAACCATCGAACTTCCCAAGGAGGCGACATTGGCAAAACCCAACCGAGTCAAGAGCTTTGAGCTGACTCGTGGACCTCAGAAAATCGCACCTGTAGAGGCAGCGTCCGCGCCAAGTGCAGCGGGCGTGCGCGTCGGTGGTGGCAAGAACATGTCGACTTCGCAACCTTCGAAGCCACAGCTTCCTGCGGTTCAAAAGACCCTTCCACTTCCTGGAGTTCCAACTGTCAAGAATGAGGTCGCTGAGCCCGTAAGCTTGGACATAGACATCAACGATATGCCAAAGCCCCGAGCCTACACTTTGCCGCCTCGCACTGAAATGCGATTCGCACACGACAACTTCGTGCGAATCAGCGGCATGTTAAGGCAAGCGAGCTTCGCGAAGCCAGTTGCAGAAAATTCAGAGCGGAAGAACTAGCTGCGGCAGTAAGTGTCGTCACAATTCGGTCAATAGCCGTTGCAAAAACTTCATGGCAGGGGCTGCACTCAAGATCCAGTGAGAGCAGTGCCCTGCCTTATTCTTCTGCCTTCTTCAAGGTAATTTTGGCATACTCCGACTGGCCGTTCACCGTGGCTGAGGCAGAGTCAAGCTCACTCTCGCGCAGCTCTTTCTATTCGGAATTCTTTGCCCGTAGTCTTTCAAGAAGCTGTACTTGGGTGACTTGTAGCTCCGAACGGTGTAATCCAAGCCAGCAACTTCTCCCCCGTCAGAATCGACAGACTGAAAGACGTCACACTTAGGAGCATCGAGCTCTTTTTTTCGACGCACTAATTTGCTTGTAGGGCTTGGTGTATTTCTCGAGTAATTCCGAGGCCAGGGGCCGAAACCTTCTATGGAAAAGCTGTGAAAGCCCAAACAGGATTCGCAAGAGAACTATGTTCAACGCAGGGCTCGCACAGTGATCACCCTAGTAGAGCCCTGATGCAAACTCGAGTCTAAGTCCGAAGGATTAGCATCGTCTTTCTTGGGAAAACTCAGGTTGTCATCATTTACTTTGTAAATGCCTGGTTCCAGTAGCAGCAAGCCCTTCACGATTCTCGCTTGCTGTGCATCGCTGGCAGAGCCGCTCAAGTATGCGGTCTTGCCTTTGATTTCGACGTTGATCAACTTGGAATCAGTACCCAATGGCATTCTCGCAAGGCGATCAGAGATCCCTTGTGCTCGAACCACTGGACTTGGGAGCGAATAAGTGAATCCGAGCTTTACTGTTGCACGAATCGTATTTTGCTGATTTTGCGAGTTTTGGCCGAACTGGTTTCTACCGAACCCACCTCCAAAGGAACCGAAACCACC
>PKCQ01000086.1 GCA_002862265.1 Planctomycetaceae bacterium
ATCTAGCGATTTTTGGGATATCTAGCGATTTTTGGGATATTAACCCAACCGCTGCACGATCTTGCCCAAGTCCCCACCTCCGCGCAAATAATGGATTGCCTTTCCCACCGGCGACCGGACAGCATGTTGAGAAATTTTTTTAGAAGCTACTTGCTGGCTGTGACTTTATTTTTTCCGGCAATCTGCATCTGCCCCACTCTCGCGGCGGGTGAAAAGGAGAGTGAACTGGCAAAGATCTTCGCCGAGCAGCTTCGTCCCTTCCTGTCCGAGCACTGCTACACCTGTCACAATCCAGATGACATGGAGTCGGGAATCAACTTGGAGCTCTTGGATCAAGAGTTCTCAGATCGGCAACTCTTTCTGTGGCGTGACCTCCTGAAGCAAGTGGCAACGAAGCAGATGCCACCAGAAGACGATGAACAGCCCGAGGACCGGAGCAGCGAAGCCTTTTTGAATACAGCTAGGAAGGCGATCGATTTGGCCCGTGCACGAGAGACCGAAAAGAATGGCATCGTTCGACGCCTGACCGTTCCTCAGTATCGCCATTGTCTTCAGGAAATTTTGGGCACAGAGGAAGACTTCACCGAAGCCTTGCCGCCCGATGGCGTTTCCAAAGACGGATTCACGAATAACGCGGCGATGCTGAGTCTTTCACCGCTGCAGATGGAGACCTACTTGAGGATCTCCGAGCGAGTGATCGATGCGACTCTGGTCGATGAGGGGGCTCCACCAACGATTCAGAACTTTCGTATGACCTTGGGCAAGAACTGTAATCCGGAGCCCTACCCAAACAAGTTGATCTTGGGAGCCAATAGCCATTTGTTGGCTAATTCAGACGTCCTTGTAGAAGAATTGGTCGCCGACAAGCGATTCCACTTTCTTCCATTCGAGATGCAGAGGTCATTTCGTTTCATCGAAGGCTATCAAGGGAACTCGACGGTGCGAGGCTGGCGCGATTTCAGCAGCATCTATCACGCTGTTTTTGGTTGTGTGCGTGGTTCAGGTGGTTACCCGCTTGGTAAAGCCTACGAAACGATTCCCGAAGGCCTCTTGTTGCGGCCAGCAATTCCTAGCACGGAGATCTTTAAAGAGTCGAGCACTTACGGCCCACGAGCGAATTTCAAGATTGCTTTGCGTGAGTTGCCTGAGCAAGGCATTTTTCAAGTGCGTGTTCGGGCAGCGAAGTACAACGATGCTTTGCTGCTGGCTGAACGGCAAAAGATTGAGGCTTCTGAGCTCGAAGCAAATCCGATAGAAGCCAAGTTTGATAACTTTTCGGCAGCAGTCGATTTGCCCAGCTCCGGTATCTACCTAGTGTCCTTGCGTACGCTTAGTAGGGAGCCCGCGAAAAAGGCGAAGTCCGAATCGCTTGAGCTAACGATCAATACGAGAACCTTTACTCGCAATATTACTCCTGGTGTGACGGCAAACAGTGAGAAATACTCGCCATTCTGCTTGATTCGATTGACCGCAGGACAGACCGCGATCGCGGCGACTAATGCCAAAGCCGAGCTAAACGGAATCCGATTTAGTCGTTTGAAAGAAGATTCTAGTCTCGTAGCTCGCTTTCATGCCTTTGAGTCACGCAATCCCCAATTATCCGTCTTGATGGGACTCCGGCGTGATTGCGGGCACACGCAGAAACGTGTCGGAGCCTGTCAGTCCGTTAGCAGTACTGAGATTCAAGAATATGTTTTTCAAGGTGCCATCGACGACTATCCTCGGCCTTTTGTAGAAACAACGAATGTCAACTACTTGGCAGGTATCCGCGAGATTTCGGTGCGCAACGAGTACACCAGCACTTCGGATTCTCCGAGGCTCTTAATTGAATCGGTGGAATTTGAGGGGCCGTATTACGAGAGTTGGCCGCCACGAAACCATCGTCGGCTCATGCCGGCTCGCCGTCCGGGCGAAGAGGAAGAGGAGTACGCCAAGCGAGTCCTCAAGGTATTCTTGAAACGCGCCTATCGGCGTCCCGCAACAAATGAGGAACTGCGTTTTGCGATGGAGAATTGGCAAGTTGGCTTCGCGCGGTCAAAAGATTTTCAGCAAGCCCTGCGTGATACCTTCTTGGTGATTTTGACCTCACCTCAGTTCCTGCTTGTAACCGAGCAAAGCTCAACGCCTGAGGCTGAACCTCTGGATGAGTATGAGCTGGCATCGAAGTTATCCATGTTTTTATGGAACGGGCCACCAGATGAAAAGTTGATTGTGCTGGCGGGTAAAAACAGTCTTCGGAAAACACTGCACCGCGAGATAGATCGCCTGATGGAAGATGGGAATTTCGGCCGTTTCGTCGAGCAGTTTGCGTATGAATGGATGAGCCTCGACAAATTGGAGGTTGTAGAGACCGATCGCAAGAAATATCCGCACTTGTCGAAAGAGCTCAAAAAGCAACTGCTGCGAGAGCCGGTCGAATTCCTGCGATATTTGTTTGCGGAGAACTTATCGATTGACAACTTGGTGCAATCTGACTTTGTCCTCACCAACGAGACCCTAGCCGACTACTACGAGCTCGAAAAGCCTATTACAAGTGGATTCGCGTTTGTGGCGACACCCGTCAGATCGAAACTCGGTGGCGTACTAACTCAGGCAGGATTACTTGCTGGACTGTCTGATGGCAGTGAATCTAATCCTGTCAAACGCGGCGCCTGGTTTGCCCGTCGAATGATCGCCGAGCCACCAGATGACCCGCCGCCGAATGTGCCAGACCTAGAGGAAACTACTGGCGAGGATCTAAGCTTGAGAGAGCGCCTAGAAAGACATCGCAATCAAGAAGGTTGCGTCAAATGCCATGAAGGAATCGATCCTTGGGGCGTCGCCTTTGAGGCCTACGATGCATCTGGGCTGCTCAAATTAGACGCAGTCGATGCGTCGACGACGCTGCCGAATGGTACCAAGTTGGGAGATTTGCAGGAATTGCAACAATTTTTATTACGCGAGCGGCGAGAGCAAGTCGTGTTCAGCTTTGTGAAGCACTTGTCGATCTATGCGCTAGGACGAGACCTGAGCTACAATGAAACGCTATGGCTAGAGGAGCAATCGCGAAATCTCGCAAAGGGCGACTGTAAGATGCGCGAGTTAGTGCATTTTGTCGTATGCAGTGATATGTTTCTGACCAAGTAGAGCCGTCGGAGGGGAAAATATGCAGTTGAATCGTAGGTCTGTACTCCACGGTCTTGGCGGAATCATGCTTCCTTTGCCTTTTCTAGACGCCATGCGATGCAGGGCTGATGAAGCTGTGCAGGCACCGAGGAGATTTTGCGCTCTATACACCGCGAATGGGATGAGCCTTCCGAAGCCGAAGAACAATCTCTCAGACTGGAATTGGTTTCCTCAAGAGACGGGGCGCGATTTTAAGTTTGGCAATTCGACAAAACCTTTTGAGCCGTTCCGTGATCAACTCACTTTTCTCGGTGGCTTGCATCACCCGTCGGGTGTGAAGGCGGATCCACATGTTTGCTCAGACATGTGGTTGACCGGAGCACCGCTTCACGATTCCAGTCGTCGTTCATACAACTCTGTTTCGATCGATCAAGTCGTAGCACTACATACCAAACAGTTTTGCAGACAGCCATCTTTGGTGCTTTCCATTGACGCTGGAGTCGGGTTTTTGTCGCGAACCGGTACAATCTCGTTCAATGCGGAAGGCAAGCCGATTCCCGCAGAGAACAATCCGCGACGTGTCTTTGATCGCCTGTTCCGAAGCGAGAAATCTTCACTCGAAATACAGCGAGCCGATTTGCAGCGACGCATCCGAATTGTAGATGCGGTCTTGGAGAATTCTCAGTCGTTGAGTCGACAACTGGGAAAGAGTGATCGCGACAAGCTCGATCAATACTTGACCTCGCTCAGCGAAATTGAGTCTCGGCTCGAGGCTTCGGAAAAGTGGATTGACGTGCCGATCAAGTCTCAGGATTACAGGCATCTCGATTTGAGTGTGACCAATGAGAGTGCACCGGTGGACTACTATCGGACCATGTTTGATTTGGTGTCCCTCGCTTTTGATGCTGACATCACGCGCAGTGTCGCTTTTATGCTGAACCGCGAAGACGGCATGGGCATTAGTGATACCTTTCCGCTCAAGCTAGGCTTGTGTCGAACCCACCACCAGCTTTCTCACGCAGGTGATCCAGAGGGGCAACTTGATTTTGCAAAATACGACCTATTTCTCGCAGAGCAGATAGCCCGATTCTTGAAGCAATTAAAGGCATGTCAGGACGTGAACGGTTCCGTTTTGGATAACAGTATTGTTCTGTATGGAAGTGGTGCGAGTACGACCCACAAACCGCAAAACTTGCCAACCATGGTATTGGGCGGTGCAAACATGGGCCTCAAGCACGGAAGCTACTTCCGACGCGAGAGTGGTCATCTATCCGATCTCTATCTCAGTATCTTGCATGCCCTCGATGTTCCAGCAAATTCCTTCGGGGACAGCACGGGCAAGATCATCAATCCAGTCTTCACCCGTGAACTGGTTGCTTAAGATCCTCCTTCCAAATACAAATCTCTTACGAAAAAGTATTTCGTCCTGGAGCCATGTGGTTGAAGCAAATCGCTCACTTCGCCGTAGCGAGTACCGATGCTGTTCTCGACAGCCAGCACGCAAATATCTAGTTTGCTCCAAGCACGTTTGGACACCGCTCCAGGACAGTCTGGGAGCATCTCGGGACCAGCACCGCTCCTAAGCGGATCCCGCAGCATCCCCGAAACAGTATTTGATTGGCTAAAAACGCCTAAGAGCAAAATTTTGTTGATTTTGTTT
>PKCQ01000070.1 GCA_002862265.1 Planctomycetaceae bacterium
TGGTAGTAGTCGTATTCGTCTGGCTCGTAACTTGGGAGAGTACCCTTTTGTGCGGCGAGCTAGTGACGAAGAAAAGACGCTGATTGCAAAACTGGCACACAGCAAAATCGAATCGCTAGAAGACTGGCAAGACATCCAACAGATTGATGTTCAGCAACTGGATGACGTCGATCGGCAGTTATTGGTCGAACGGCAATTGATGAGCCGTGAGATGGCGGATTCGGAGGGCGATCGCTGCGTTGCAGTGGATCCTCTCGAGCGGTTCAGCATCATGATCAACGAGGAAGATCACTTGCGGATCCAAGTCATGTGTAGTGGTTTGGATCTGGAGTCGGCCTGGAAGCGTGTCGACAAGCTGGACAACGATCTCGAGGAAAAACTCAACTACGCGTTTCACGAGCAACTCGGTTATCTCACAGCCTGCCCGACCAACGTTGGAACCGGACTACGCGTGAGCGTGATGGTCCATCTGCCCGCATTAGTAATCACCCGAGAAATCGAGAAAGTCTTTCGCAGTTTGCAGAAGATCAATGTCGCGGTTCGCGGATTGTACGGCGAGGGCTCCAAATTCATGGGGGACTTCTACCAAGTCAGCAATCAAATCACACTTGGCAAAACCGAAGACGACTTGCTGCAGACCGTCGCCGAAGTGGTTCCAAGGATTATCGAGTACGAGCGACGGGCTCGTGAGTACTTGGTCAACGAGAGCGAGCAAGATCTACACGACGACGTGAGCCGAGCGTACGGAATTTTATGCACGGCGAAGAAAATCAGTAGCGAAGAAACGTTACACTATCTCTCTAAAGTTCGGATGGGTGTCAACCTCGGGCTGATTCGTTCCATTGAAATGGAAACGGTGAACAAACTCTTCGTCCACACCCAACCGGCTCATTTGCAGAAGCTACACGGCACCCGCCTATCTGTGGCAGATCGCAATATCGAAAGAGCGGTCTTTCTGCAAAGTCACCTCGTCCCCAAGGGCGGCAGCGGCATGATCAACTAGCTTCGCGTACTGCGAAGCTGAAGTTGTGCCCGCTAGAGTCTCGAGACCACAGGTAGACGAAGTCGCAAGACTTGGGACCTCCTCACTGAGTAATTTCGTGCGGACTCTGAGGGGTTCGCAGCAGCTCCCCCATAACAATGCCCAATCCCCAAATATCCTTGAATTGAGTAGAGAGCAGAGATGAATCAAGAATCCTCTGAGGGCCAAGTCGATAGCGTCATGGTCGAATCGCGATTGTTCCCACCAAGCGATGAGTTTGTTGCTAAGTCGCGTGTCCAGGGCATGGAGGGATATCAGGAGTTGTACGATCGCGCAGCCGCGGATCCCGAAGCTTTCTGGGCGGGCGAGGCTCGCGCGCATCTTCACTGGTTTGAGCCGTTCACCAAGACCCTTGAGTGGGACAACCCGTTTGCAAAATGGTTTGTTGGAGGCAGGACCAACGTCAGCTACAACTGCTTGGACGCGCACATTGCTGCAGGAAACGGTGATCGCACTGCAATACTTTGGGAAGGTGAGCCAGGCGATACTCGGACAATCACTTATTTGGAGCTGCACAAAGAAGTAAGCCAATTCGCCAACGTGCTAAAGAAGGTCGGAGTGAAGCAGGGAGACGTCGTCAGCATTTACATGCCGATGACCCCCGAGCTGGCCATTGCCATGTTGGCTTGCGCTCGGATTGGCGCCGTGCACTCTGTGATTTTTGCAGGCTTCTCGGCTGAAGCAATAGCCGACAGAAACAACGACGCCGGAGCCAAAGTACAGCTCACCAGCGATGGGCTCCATCGTCGCGGAAAAGTATTGCCACTGAAAGAAACTGTCGATCAGGCGCTCGCCAAGAGCCCTACGGTCGAAACTTGCATCGTCCTCCGGCGCGTCGGCAACGATGCTCCCATTACCGAAGGACGCGATCACTGGTGGCACGAATTGGTGGAGTCCGTAGATGTCGAGTGTCCTGCCGAGCCACTCGATAGCGAAACCCCACTGTTCATTCTTTACACAAGTGGTTCGACCGGTAAGCCAAAGGGAATTCGCCACACGACTGCTGGCTACAACTTGTACGCCAAACGAACCTTCCAGTGGGTATTTGATCACCGCGACGACGACATCTACTGGTGCACAGCTGACTGCGGCTGGATTACGGGGCACAGCTACATCGTCTACGGTCCACTTTCGGCCGGAGCAACCATGCTAATGTATGAAGGTGCACCGAACTTTCCCGCTGAGGATCGATTCTGGGATCTGGTCGAGAAGTACAAAGTGACTTTGCTTTACACCGCGCCGACTGCCATTCGAGCCTTTATCAAGTGGGGCGATGAGCATGTGGACAAGCACGATTTGAGTAGCTTGCGACTGCTAGGCAGCGTCGGTGAAGGAATCAACCCTGAAGCCTGGATGTGGTACCACAAAAAGATTGGCAGCGAACGCTGTCCGATTGTGGATACATGGTGGCAAACGGAAACAGGTGGCATCATGATGTCGCCATTGCCAGGAGCGATTGCGACCAAACCCGGTAGTTGCACCAAACCACTGCCCGGAGTGATTCCAAAGATCGTCGATGAAGACGGCAATGAAGTGCCCAAGGGACGCGGTGGCATGCTGTGCATCGATCACCCGTGGCCAGGCATGTTGCGTGGAATCTGGGGCGATGAAGATCGCTTCAAGGAGCAGTACTGGACGAAAGTACCGGGTAAATACCTGACGGGTGACAACGCACGGCAGGACAGCGATGGATACTATTGGATCATGGGACGCATTGATGACGTAATCAATGTTTCTGGTCACCGGCTCTCCACAATTGAAGTAGAGAGCGCTCTGGTTTCGCATCCGGCGGTCGCGGAAGCAGCTGTGGTTGGCAAGCCTGATGAGATCAAGGGGCAGGCCATCGCTGCCTTCGTGACTTTGTGCGAGGTAGATCCAGACGAAGAGTTGCGGAATAACTTGCGTCTGCACGTCCGGAAAGAAATCGGAGCCCTGGCCCAGCCTGACCAGATTCGTTTCACCGGTTCCCTACCGAAGACTCGTAGCGGCAAGATCATGCGGCGATTGCTTCGCGATATTGCCTCCGGTAAGGAGCAGACCGGCGATACCTCTACGCTCGAAGACTATTCGGTGCTAGCATCTCTTCGCGACGATGAAGAGTAGTAAGTTTTCGAAGCGGACGCTCATTACTCGGGGATAGCGGTAGACAGGGTAAGTCATCATTTTGAACACTGTCAAGCTGCTTGTGACCATACTGCAGAAAACTCGCAAGCGATTGTTTGCTGGCGCGGGTGATAGGGGCAAATAAATGATGAGGAATACAACTTGTCTCAACAACGAGAAATCACATACGAAAAGCAGAAAAGAGAGGAATGCCCCAATCCTATGCAGTGCGTCCAGTTCCTTCCGATGCGCCTTGTGGTGCACCACATACGATGCAGTTTGCACGAGCGCGATGCAGACAATGCTTTAAATCACAATCCCGACTTACAGCTGGAATCTGGCGATTGCCGCATAGGCTGCGGCTAGGGCTGTGATCTGAGGCAAGTACACAATCGAGACTGTCCGCGTGGCTCGAAGCAACATACTGTTTGTTACCCAGACCGAAGGAAAGGGCCGTTTTCTGCTCGGTTTGGCTAGCCGGCTGCAGCTTGCACATTCAGCTTCAAGAACTTGGCGTGATGCTCCGCATACCGGGCATGACTTCGCAATAGAATCCTGCTCGTCTACAGCGTTCGCATCATTCTGCCTTCCTCTAGACAAAGGCGACTCAGCCACAGAACTGAGCCGATTCGAATGCGTTTCCTGCGATTGCATGAAGAACCAATGAGGCAAGAGAGGGGACAGGAGACTCCATGCTTGCAGTCAAGCTCAAAGCAGGCAAATTAAGCCTCATTAGATGCCTGAAGATGCCGGGCCTGACATTCAGCGTCAATCGGCAAACGAAGCGTGAACGCTGCGCCACACCCAATGCCACCGCTATTAACTGTTAGCGAACCACCGACAGCTTCTGCGGCGAGGGCGCTGCTGTGGAGACCGAATCCGTGGCCCTTTTTACGCGTCGTAAAACCATGGCCAAAGATGCGAGTCAGGTTTTCTTTGGCGATCCCCATTCCGTTGTCTTTTACGATAACATGAATCGCATCGGCATCCTCTTTGATTCGAATCTCTATTAGCGGCGGTTCTACTTCATACTCGATTAACGCATTCTTGGCATTACCGACTAGATTCACCAGAATCTGCAGGACATTGTGGCGATCGGTGCATACATTTGGAACTTTGTAGAATTCTCGTCGGATTTCCACACGATTCTTCGACAAACCCTCTTGGTTGAAGCGAATTGCTTCATCCATCAGTTCTATGATCGCTACAGGTTCGCTCGTGGACACCTGCCTCGCATTTTCTTGCTGACCTTGTACCACTTCTTTGATATGGTCAACGCTATTGGCTACACACTGCAATTCGTCAAGGTGTAACCTTTGTTCATCTTTTAAGATACGGATAGTTCTCGAATCAAGCTCGGGAGATGTTTACCACGCCCCTCTGAAACAAACTCTACCAGATTATCTTCGTTTTGTTCTAGCACTTGGGCGATGCGTTCTACGGTGGCGAGTTTGCTTTCACGCCAAGCATTACTCATTAGAGTTGTCGAAACATTGATGCTATTGAGGACATTACCAACGTTGTGCAGGACTCCCGTAGCGACCTCAGCCATTCCAGCCTGGCGTGAAACGCTGATCATCTCCTGCGACATCCTTACCTTCTCGTATTCA
>PKCQ01000689.1 GCA_002862265.1 Planctomycetaceae bacterium
TGCAATGAAGTGCGGCTGAACGACTATCGTAACGATACCCAAAATACTAAGCGACACGATATATAGAGGCGGAAACTCACCTGCACTGGGACCGCCGAATAGATTGAAGTAATCATCCGAAACACGCTCGTGCAATATGTTGAAGCCAGCCCACATGCTTTGAGTTGCTGGATCGCCGAACTGCTCGACTAAGGCGCTGAGCCCAAAAGGAATCAGCAACACCGAAAGCAGGATGATGAAGACGCCTTGAATCAAGTCTGTGTAGTAGGCGGCGGTTAGACCTCCAAGTACGCCGTAGACGATGACGATCGTTGCCAGTCCTGGCACCAAAACGAACTTGAGATCCATCCCCCACAGTTCTTCCATGCCGAGCATCGGTACCGCGATCTTGGCGATCGCGGTGAACATGGTGGAGAGATAGAAGATGTAGAAGGTGAAAGCGAAGACCGTGTAAGCGACCCCCATGGCCTCGGACTCGTACCTTTCCACGAACCAATCACCCAGTGTTAGGTGACGCATCCGCCGATACCATACCGCGGTCACCCAGTAGACAGGGGTGACGAAGAGCCACATCAAAGCGGACCATACGCCGCTCAAGCCGCTGCTCCAGGCAGTTCGTCCGACGGTGCCAGGCTCGTGGGCACCTGTTCCCGCGCCGAACGCGGCAAAGGTCTGCAAGAGCTTGCCGAAACCGCGGCCCCCCATGAAGTACTCTTCCTGCTTGTTTACTCGCCGCATCGCCCAGATGCCAATGCTGACCATGACGGTGAAGTAACCGAAGAGAACGATGTAGTCGATAGTTTGCATGGCAAGCGGGGTGGACAGGAGGTGTTGGAGGGGCCGAGTCACTGGGCAGTGGAGATTGTAGCAATAATTGCTGGGCGAAAATGCGAGCAGTGTGGAGTGGATCTGCCAGGGATCGGTATGCTTCGCCTCGCCTGTCGCTGGTCGGGAACGAGCCAGTTTTCGGCAAACAGCGACTGTTTCTGATAGACTCGGTAAAACTTCCCCCGTCTGCTTTCCCACTCTGATAGCGAGCAGTCCCATGAGCGAATTACCGAAATGGGCCAGCGTGGCTCTTCTTACCAGATGCGCGAAGTTGCTCGAACCGTACTTGGTGCAAACTTGGCGTGTGCCTCCGGAAGGAGCTTTTGATCTGATTGCAGAGACGCTCCGCCTTTGCGCCGATTCTGCCACTGCCGGAAAGGATCCAGACAGCATGAACGAGTTTGAGCTATCCACAATTCTGAGCAACCTTGAAGCAATCGCTGAAGCAGATGCATCTGGCGCTACGGGCAAGGCAAACATCGCAGAGTTTGCTAAACATATCCCCGAGGATGAGAAGGATGCCAAAATCGTTCACTACATTTTGGAAGTGGTGGCGCATTGCCAAAAAGCAGCCCGAGCGAAAGTTCCCAAGCAAAGCTATAAGCAAGTGGTAGAAGGTTTAACCTGGGCATTCTCTGCCATTGCGGCATTGGAACTGCCTGAACTTGGAAACCAGATCAACGCGGAACGGTCGCGACTAGAGTCTAAGTGTCAGGAGTTCCCGAAGGATGTGTCGACAAGAGTGGATTGGAGCAGAGGCGACTGGCACGTATCGCTACCGCGTCCTTGGTGGAAGTTTTGGGCTTAATCGCAGAATCAGGCTTGTAGATTCAACGGATTAATCTGCTTTTATTCCAAGATCGCCGATGTGCATTCGAAGAAGTAGCTTTTACAGCTCTATCCACGATTAGGAATTTCGCCAGATCTAATCTCATCAGACTCTGGTGAACAATAACGAAACAAAGTCTGCGACAAGGCGGTCACAAGTAAATAATTGAGCCTAGACAAGCAGCTAATTGAATTCCGCAGGAATAAATTGCTGGCGATGCCAATCGCAGGTGCAGTTGCCTAGACTGGGATTGAAATCGCGTCGTCGTCCTTTGAGTCCACGTTTGCTCAATGCATCAGTGCGTTCGAAGAATCGGCGTGATCTTCTACCTCGGCATGTTCGTTTCCAAATTCATAGGAGGGAAATTACTGGGCAAGAAGGGCGCGAAGAACTTCTTTGACACGCTCATCTTGTGTGCTGTTGCTCAAGCCCTCGGTGTATACGCAATCGCCATTCCATTCTTCATGCTGGAGGCGGAATCACTACCGTTGAGCGTCGGAATCCTTGCCGGACTAATATGGCTGCCTTTTTCTGCGCTCTTCGCTGGCTAGTTCATTGGGCGGGCATCTTTCATGCATATACACATACATCCTCCTACTGTTGGTTTGGTACGTTTTTCCGAGTTCCGGTTTACAGGAACAGTATCGCGATTGTCGGGGTCTACTTGATCACGCTCAGGATCTTGCTTCAGCCAAGGATGCCCTAAGCGGATTTCGAGTGCCAACGCTCAAGCGGATAAAACGAAGCGCTGAAGCCCGCAGCAGGAAGCTCCTAACAAACAAGCTTCTTTCCAAGCACTCTAGGTGAGAAGGGCCAATCTGGGCTAAAATTGAGGTATTATCCCCTCAAGGCTAGGATTCTTTGGCTGACGGAAAACTTAACGCGAGCATTCGATTTCTTCGTACGGCGGTGCGTAGGTTCGTTGGTGGTTGGAGCTTAGAGAGAAAGAGTCTTCTCTTTCTTGGGTTTGCCTTACTTCTGCCAATCGGACTCTCGTTTTGGTTCGTGCTCCAGTTTTTGGCGGACCGTCTGGTAATGCAAACAACCCGTCAAAAAGCCCGAGACTACGCGAGAGATGCGGTGGCTTGGCACCATGTCGAAAAATTAGGATCAGAATTTGTTTTCCCCGGCGACGGCACGGCGACGCTTTTTAGCTCCGATGTCTACGAGATCCTGCGTGAGAAGTTTGTCGAAAACAATTCGTATTCTGCAGCCGAATACATGATGTTGCTTGAAGAAGAGCAATACAGCAACTTCAACATCTCATTCACGCCAGATCGTGACCGTGAGCTCACCATTCTTCGGAAGCTCGAAGAATTGTTTCGAGAACAATTAAGGAAGCTCAAGGACGCTAAAACGCGAGTACTGCAAGACTATCAACGAAGAAAGGGGGAGGAGGAAATCGCGCTGGCGTTGACGGACGACGAACGCGAAGAACTATTTGCGGCAGACGCGGACTTGGTCAACATTCGACGTTCGTTAAATCTGCTGTATCGGGAAGAAGGCCCTTATCTGCCGCTGGGAAAGGAGCTCGATCGACTGATCGCAAGTGGAATTGCCAAGACAGTTCCTGAAGATGGATGGTACGTCTATTATCACGCTATTAATTTCACTCATCCTCTCTGCTTAGAATGCCACCCGAAGTACAAGAATACCATCAAGCCGAATATACCAACGGTGCCATTCCGTGCCGTTCGCGTAATGATTCCTTACGCTGAGACCCAAGTTGCCTCGACGCCCGCCTTGGCTGTTATGATTGCAATCGCGATGGTGACGGTTGCTATGACGCTTTTTGTTGTGCATTGGGTGTTTCGCCGGCTCGTACTTGAGCCGATGAGGCACTTGCAAAGTGTCAGCGATGCGATTAGCCATGGCAATACGGACCTTAGAGCAAATCTAGACACCGGTGACGAGTTTAGTGAGTTGAGCGAGGCCTTCAATCGTATGCTCCGTAAAGTAACGGATGACCAAGAATCGCTGCAGTTGCTGAACCAAGAGTTGGATCTGAAAGTTGACGAACTCGCCCAGGCAAACTTGAGCTTGTTCGAAGCAAATCGCCTGAAGAGTGACTTTCTTGCCAATATGAGTCACGAATTGCGTACGCCGCTAAACAGCATTATCGGCTTCAGTGATGTGCTTCGCGATATTGATGCCTTGACAGATAAGCAGCGACGGTATGCCAATAATATTCAGTCTAGCGGTAAAGTCTTGCTGGACATGATCAATGAGATTTTGGATCTCGCGAAGATTGAAGCAGGTAAGATGCAGGTTGCTGCCAGCAGCTTCGATTTAAAAGATCTCGTTTCCTCACAGTGTGATGTGATGCGTCCGTTGGTGGATGAGAAGAATGTGGATCTACAAACGCACTTCGAAGGAGATAACTTCGAGCTCTTTCAGGACCGTCCGAAACTTCAGCAAATTTTGACGAACCTTCTCTCCAATGCCATCAAGTTTACGCCTGACGGAGGCATGATCCATGTGCGTGCACGACTTCATGACGAGGGTTTGTCCATGCCGATGTTTGAAATCGAAGTTGCAGACACCGGGGTCGGGATTCCCGAATCAGACTTTGAAATCATTTTTCAGAAATTCAGGCAGAGCAATGCAGTGCTCGAGAATGACGGACTCACTAGGCAATACGCTGGAACCGGACTCGGTCTTTCGATCGTCCGGGAGTTGTGCAGGTTGCTCGGTGGTGAAATCCACTTGCGGAGCCAACTCGGAACAGGAAGTACCTTCACGGTTAAGATGGCGGCTTTTCTTGATGCGGGCGAGCTACCAGCAAGTGAGAAGGGTGCGCTTTAGTTGTGACTGATTGTGGCGAAGGCTCAAACGAAAAAATCGAAGTCGGACTCGATATTGGTGGCGCAAATCTGAAACTGGCTTGGCGACAAGGCGACCAATCCGGCGCAATCTCCAAGTACTTTCCGATGTGGCAGCAGTATGGCCATTTGAGCCAGGCGATCCGCGATCTGCTACTGAACTTGCACGACCTACCGTCTCGAATTGCCGTGACGATGACGGGGGAGCTGGCGGATTGTTTTGCGTCCCGTGAGATCGGTGTTGCCTCAATCCTGCAGTCAGTGCAGGA
>PKCQ01000156.1 GCA_002862265.1 Planctomycetaceae bacterium
ACTAACAGATTCCTTGCAAAGGCTCTTGGATGGTGAAGATTTGGCGATTCAACAGATAGCGCAGGCTCGAGACTTAAATCGGCGTTATGAAGCGGAACTCAGACGGGCTCTCACGCTAGACCGGAAACTAGATCGTCGGACGATTGCGCTCTCTCGATACTCCCCCCAATTCTTTGATTTGAAACCACTTGAAACAGTTGAGACTGGCGGCGAAGTTGTACTGGCTGTGAACGGACCGAAGCAGAGGTTGTGGGCATTGAACCGCGACGGGCGCCTCACCGTGCGTGAACCTCGTTCGCCAAAACTTGAACTAGAGTTTCACCCAGAGTGGACGTTGACGGATGACGCAGAGATGCTCGTCGCCCCTGGAGCGAGATTCATCGCCTACGCGTCGAGCGCACAAAAGAAAGTCGAGATTTTTGACCTAGAGACGCAGCGAAATCAAACGGTGTCATTGCGAATCGAAGCTCTACCAAACCAATTCACTTGGCTCGCCTTGCATGGTAGCGATGTTCCAAGATTGGCTGCAATCACTGCAAACAACGAGTTGCTTCTCCTAGATCCAGCCAACCACGAGCAACTCAGCGGACGCTGCCCGACAGCGCCTGTTGCTTTCTTGACGAAGCCTGGCCAATCGGGGACGGTACAAGGTCAAATCGTGTTGGCCGATGGAAGAATAGAGTCATTGCGGCTCGACCCGCAATCGACACACCAAGCCCTACCGCTCCTCGGACGGAAAGCCGCCTTTAGCAACGCGCCATCTTCTGCGGAAAAGAAGCTCGCCTTCGAACCAGACTTCGGACCCTGGGTAACATGGCGGAACGACGAGAAGACTAGAACCCTAGCCCGAGGTTGGTTGGCTCAAGACGAGCCTGCGGTCTTCATGTTAGGCGACGACTTGCGGCCGATGTGGCACTTCCGAACGCCACTGTCACACGGTGCGGGAGCACCAATACGAACCTCCGTGACACAAGATCCTGCAACAGGGCTGGCAATTTGGGCTTTCTGTGACGCGGAGCAGACGATCTACATTTTGCGAGAAGATGCAGTGGTCGACCACTTCCGCATGAGAGATGCTTTTGTGGGACTTGGGATGCATCGCTCTGGAAGCGACCTGTTGTTGAACATCATCTTCCCGAATCGCAGCGAGACCTATTCAATAAAGTGGAAGTAAGCCCGAAAACTTACTTCCACTTGAGTTTGAACTAACGCAGCCGAACCGAGCAACTAGCGATTGCGAATGGATTCGGATCGCAACGCAACAGCTTTTGCATGAGGTGAATCTGCTGGCCCAATCGCGAGAGCGAGCCATCCATCCCGAATATCCAGCTGAGAAACTGCCAGGCCTTGTGCCCGCTCGTCTTCACTCCATTGTCGGCTGATCAATGGAATCTGTGGGTTGGAAACGAAGATCTTGGAAAAGATTAAGCGTAATGGCAAGCGATCAGATCTCCGCTGACTCAAGATTTCAACCACTCCATCCTTCACCAACTCGGCTTCGAGACCAGCTGCAGTTGTCATGTATTTAGTCTTCACCAAGCAGCGTTGGATATGCAACTTGCGACTCGGCTGCTTGAGCTCAGCTATTCGCAGAACCAATTGCATTCTGCCATCGATCATCTCGACAGTCGCGGGACGAGTGTCCGCGAATCGAATGCTAACATCCTCAGGTACATCCTCGGGCAGCGTCCAGGTTTCCTCATCAAAGAAAACGCCAATGTGAGCATAGAGCTCGGCGATGTTCCAAGTACGACCGCTTAGACCAAGTTGAGCAATAGCATTATTCAGAGCGCTCTGATGGAACTGCAAGCTCATCAGCGAACCCGTAGGAGCTCTTGGCCGTGGAGTATGCGATGCCATTTGCAGATTGCTGGCCACTCGGTAACGTACGGTCAATCTCTCTTCGGTAGTGTGCATCGAAACGACTGTCGGATTGAGCGTCAGACGTTGAAGTGGTCCGAGCAAGCGTTGCTCAAACAGCTGCTCTGCCTTTTGCATATTAGAGTCCAACTGCCGGTCAAGCTCTTCATCTGTTTCTTGTGCGATCATTCGCTGTGAAATGCGACGAGCTACTCCACGCTTCTGGTCAAACTGCTCACGAATTACGGCTCGAATCAGATCACCAATCACAGGCAGGCTGTCGTAGTCGGTGCTCATCTTTCGCAAGTAGTCCCGCAACGAAACATCCGTTGGCTCGCGGGACACCGAATAACCATCTCGGGCCACACGAATGTAACGACCGCTATTGATTTTAGCCGTTGACGTACTGTGGAATACTGCCGGCCCTCGACTAGCTTGAGTATTGCTGAGCATGTCGCCTTCAACGGTAAGCCCAAAGTGCCAAGCATCCGAATCTGGAATCAGCTGCAAGTGCATTTCGGTTTCGACTGCGCTGTTTCCACGCGTGTCAGCACCCAAAATGCGTTTCCGAATTGGGCGAATTTCATGATGACCACTCGGCAGGAATCGCTCAAGCAGTTCACCGGTGACACTCAGACGCATATTAGCGTTACGATAGTGACGACTGACCACCTGCGCTAAGAAGCGGTGTTCATCACCGCTTGAAACGGCCAACCAGTATGTCGCTTCTGCTATGTCAGTCATGTTGCGGCTGATTGGATTGGCTTCCATCTCCTCGATGTTCGCAAGCAATTCTCGATAATCGATATTCTGACGGTCCGCCAACGAGAGTGTTGCCGCCAAGTCCTGGAATTCTCTTCCGCTCAGCATGGCTTGCTGAGCTGGTTCTAAGTCACGCCATTGCAAGCGTTCACGAACCTTGGAGATGAGTTCTGGATTCTCGATTAGGTTCGATTGGGGTAGTTGAAGCCATTGCGACAGCTCGTCGACCATCAGGAACTGACGCCAGGCCATGCCTTCCGACGTATCGCCTAGCTTCTGCTGAACGCTTCCTACTACATGAAGCAGATTTTCGTTGGTGCGTTCAGGACTGCGGGCCGACGACGACAAAGCAATCGACGTTGAATCCAAACAGTTACGAACCGCAAGCCAGACATCTGCTCGGCGCTGAACACTGTAACTAATACGAATCACATCGGCGGCAAGTTCATGGTCTGCGAAGGACTCAGCCTGACTCGCAATTTGGATGGCGGAGTTAGCCAATCCTTCGATTTCAATCTGGCTTTGCGGGCTTTCAAGCCCGAATTCAAATACGATTCTCCTCAGCGCCCTGCGACTCTCTGCAATCCAGCTGTTCAGCTTGCGGCGCGATGTTGCATCCAAGCTGGAGCTCGTCGCGATACTTGGTTCAGCTACATAGCGATCGCTCGCACCATCGTGAACTGCGATCCGCTGCTCGAGGCGATCAAAACTGGTTATCAGCGAATCTGGTCGCGGCATCTTGGCCTTCAACACAACTGGCGCTGGTGGAGCAGCCGCTGCTGTTTTGGCAACCACGAGAGTTTTGGACTCCTGATTTTTTGGCTCCGAAACTTCTTGCTTAGTACCGTCTTCAGAAAGACCTATCTCTTGGTTCGCTGCTTCTGCATGCGATACTTCCGCAACGTTAAAAGGAAGCGCACGAACGGCTGACTCCGGCTCGTCTGTTTTCGCAGTCTCGGAATCATCGATGATGGTCCGTTGTGAGCTCACCACGGCGTTCGGCTTCTCAAACGCCTTGTCCATGGACTCCATCAAGTAGTTCACGTCGTGGTTATTCGAATGAAGCGGCAATTCGGCAAGCTGCGAATCTGCAATGGGTGCCTCTAGCGAGACATGGGCAACAGGTTCTTGTGGTTGTTGAACAAGAAGCCTTTCCTCCAAAGCTCTATTCTCAACCCGTTGAATCGAGGCTTGATCCGCTGCAGGAAAGCTCTCGGTGGTCTCAGTAAGAGACGGGTTCACGGCGAGCAGAATTCCCTTCTCAGAGTCTACCGCCTTCTCTTCTACGGTCGCGTTAGATAGCTGAGCAAGGCTATCCAAAGCTCCCTTTTCCTTTGTTTCTTCTTCGAGCTGAAGGGCGGTAGGGGCGGTAGGCTCCTCTAAGTGTTTATCCACAACCAAAAAGGTAAGTGAAAGGATGACAGCTGCGGAAGTTGATGCCACCCATCCTCGATAACCCCGACGGCGCATTCAGCTTATCCCTAGTGAAATTGTGAGTGCTGGAAAAAGGTCGTTTCGATTACGACAACCACGAATAGAGTAGGGAACGCAGCTGCATCGACACGCAGGTAAACAACCTTACGAGCGAAGGTGATGCTGAAGCGGGGGAAGCTTCAGGCCGAAACTGCAGCTCCGGTTGATACCGCAGGATCGAATTCAGGAAGCTCCAATGACTGCAGCGCCTACCAGGTTGGTTGATCGGTCGTCGGGGGATCGGAACCGTAACCGCTCTCTCACGGAATCCTGAGCATCAATTACTGCGGTAGGGAAGGGCAAGATAGCTAGACTTTGACGGCCATTACTTCACCAGAACATGTGGCGCGAGCAGACTTCTTGGTGGGTGATTTCCGCCGCTTTGGGCGGCTCGCCGAAGTACTCGACCTTACCTTTTGCCCCTCCTTTGCCGCTCGCGCAATGCGTGCAGGCGTAGGACGAAACGTATTTCTTAACTCCTTGCCATTTTTCTTAAACCAGCTCGTCACTAAAGCCAACGTCTCAGGCCGGGCAACGAAACCTGAACCAATTTTATTTTCAGCCTTCAACCACTTTTGCAATAGGCGCGTTGTCGCCTCAAGCTCCGAATCAGTCCGAGGGCTTGCCAGCGCGCCTTCGATCATC
>PKCQ01000345.1 GCA_002862265.1 Planctomycetaceae bacterium
GCTCGAGAAAATCTTGATCGTTCGGCTTCAGATTGTGAAACAAGAAAAGATCTTCGAGGAAAACTTCGAGCTTGACATCAATCACTTCGCGGGTGACGTAAGCGTACGCCCGCGTGACCGAAACGGGGTGAAGCCCCTCACCGCCTGCGACCCCCTCACTCAAAAGAACGTAACAGAGCATCGCAAAACAAGCGAGACATTCTTTCAGCTTTGAAAAAGAAGTCATGAAAGCTTTGAAGTGCAACATTAAAACTAAAGGAAACTAATGAGAGATTGTCTAGACCGCAGCCTGGCAAGGAGTTCTAACTCCAAGAGTGTGAAAACTCTAGCGATCGGCCTTGCTCACGCTTAGGGCTGGGACAAACGACCTACACACAGAGGGTCTCTCTGCACATCCTATTTTATAGCGACTATCGCCCAATCCACCACTCACGCTCGCCATGGAATAAGATGTGGCATACATTTAATCGATAACTGAGAAGGTCAGTTTCGGAGCACAAATATTGATGGACACTGCCAGCGCACCAAGGAGCAGTCTTTGATCGAGGTATCGGACCTGGAATTTGCTTACCCGGGACAGCAATTTCAGCTGCGCATCGAACAGTTCTCGGTCGCTCCAGGCGAACGCGCCGCCTTGATTGGTCCGAGCGGTTCAGGTAAGAGCACATTATTGCATTTGCTTGCAGGAATTGTCTTGCCAGATAAAGGAAAGGTCATCATCGCTGAGCAGGATCTCGCCAACTTGCGCCGCTCAGCGCGTAATAGCTATCGAATCGCTAATGTCGGACTCGTGTTTCAATCCTTTGAATTGTTGCCCTACCTGAATGTCCTGGATAATTTACTGTTGCCTTTCCGGCTTAGTGGCCAACTAAAACTTTCCGCCTCCGTCCGACAGCGGGCCCGGAAGTTAGCTGGGGAACTGGAGATCGTCGACAAACTCCGGCGCTTTCCCAACCAGCTCTCGCAAGGAGAACAACAGCGTGTAGCCATCGGTCGTGCGCTGATCGCAGCCCCCCCGCTACTGCTGGCCGATGAGCCAACGGGGAATCTTGACCCGAAGAACAAGCAACGCGTTCTCGATATGATGCTAGAGACTGCTTCACAGCGTGGAGTAACCTTGGTGATGGTAACGCACGATCACGCTTTGCTAGATCACTTTGACACAGTTTACGAGGTTGCACCTGACGCGAGTCAGTCTTGGTCAGAAGTGAAGATGCAACGAGACAGCCCAGACTCGCAAGTATTGGTTGGTGCTCAGTAGCGATGTTCGACAGCCTCTTTATCGCCTGGAAGTACCTTTGTTTTCAAAAAGTGAAGACAATCATTCTCATAGCAGTGATAACGCTGACCATTTACCTGCCTGCTGGAGTCGATGCCTTGGTGGACGAAAGCGCTAGGCAACTGCGCATTCGCGCCGAGTCTACTCCGTTGCTAGTCGGCACGAAGGGAAGCGAGGCCGACCTCGTCCTGAACTCACTGTACTTTGAGTCAGAACCACCGATGCCGATGAAGATGACCGAAGTTCAACGCATTCGTGAATCCGAGTACGCAAAACCGATTCCTTTGTACGTTCGTTTTCGAACCAAAGGGAAGCCGATCGTTGGCACGAGCTTGGATTACTTTGCGTTTCGCAACCTTCAAATAACTTCCGGCAGACAATTTGCTATGTTGGGCGAGTGCGTTATCGGCTCAGAGATTGCAAAGCGACTTGGGCTAGTCCTTGGAGCATCACTGCTCTCCGAGTCTGAAAACATGTTCGACTTGGCAGGGGTCTACCCTCTCAAGATGAAAGTCGTGGGAGTTCTAAAACCCTCCGATTCGCCAGATGATGATGCAGTATTCGTGGATGTGAAAACAGCTTGGATCATCGCCGGACTCGGCCATGGCCACCAAGATCTAACCGAGGATGAATCGGGGGACCAGTTACTGGAGAAAAATGGCGACACTCTAGTTGCCAACGCCTCGGTCCGAAAGTACACAGAGATCAACGCCAAGAATGCAGGCTCCTTCCACTTCCACGGTGAGACGAATTCCTTTCCGCTCACGGCCGTCATTGCAGTGCCACAAGATGCAAGATCCCAGACCTTACTAATGGGGCATTATCAATCGGCCAACGAGACTGCGCAGATCGTTCAGCCGATTTCCGTCATGGAAGAACTGCTTGCTTCCGTACTCCGAGTACGCACATTTATTCTCGCAGGCGTGCTTCTCCTGGGAGTCGCAACATCACTTTCGGTGCTTCTCGTGTTCGCACTGTCCTTGCGTCTTCGCAAGCAGGAAATCGACACTATGCGCAAGCTCGGAGTAGCTCGATTCCGCTCGCTGTTCATAATTGCCTGGGAAGTCCTTCTTGTGATTGGACTGAGCGGAACACTTGCGGCTGGCTTAACCCTCGCCACTCGACAATTCGGCGAACAAGTCATTCACTGGTTCTTACTATGACGAACTTTCGAAGAATAGACTGTAGGGCGGGCCGGAATATTGGCCTTGGTTTGATCATTGCCTTAGCCACTTGTGCCCTGCCAAGTTGCCGCGAGCAGCAAGCAACAGACGACAGCGACACAGCCGGCGACAGGAAACTCAAGGTCTACACCGTCAACTATCCGCTAGCCTATTTCGCTCAAGAAATAGGTGGCGAGCTGATCGAGGTGCACTTCCCAGTTCCAGCGGATATCGATCCAGCATTTTGGGCCCCCGAGCCTGAAGAAGTAGCCAAGTTTCAAGAAGCAGATTTGATCCTTCTTAACGGTGCTGGTTACGCCAAATGGACGCAAAATGTATCGCTTCCCGATTCGAAGTTGCTCGACACTACAGCAGCCGTAAAGGAAGAATATCTACAGGTAGAAGGCTTGATCCTTCACCAACACGGCCCTGAAGGCGATCACACACACGAAGGCATCGCCTCTACCACTTGGCTAGATTTCGAAATCGCAAAAGCACAGGCATCATCAACCTGCAAGGCTCTAAAGAAGCTCTTCCCAGATCATGCAGAAACACTTGAGAAGCGACTTCTAACACTATCGGACAAGCTTGATAGTTTGGATCAAGAACTGCAGTCGCTGGACTCAAAACAATTCCCACTATTTGCTTCACAACCTGTTTATCAGTATCTCGCAAAACGCTACGGCCTGAACATCCAAGGCATTCAGTGGGAACCAGACGCAGTGCCAAGCGAAGCAGCCTGGAAGCAACTTGCGACACTTTTGAAACAACACCGAGCGAAAGTCATGCTCTGGAAAGCTTCACCACTGCCCGTGATTCAAGAGGAGCTGGGGAAGCTGGGCCTACGTTGCGTTGTATTCTCTCCGCTTGGCAATACTCCCGCCGACGGGGATTTTATTTCGATGATGCACAACAACATCAAACAGCTGTCTGCTGCGATTAAGTAGTTGCGAGCTTCGTTTTAGTTCGTCATCCCGCATTCCCGCGGAACAAACGTTTGCGCGTCGCATAGAACAAGTAAGTACGAAACAAATATTGGGCTCCGCTTCATCGATGACTTTTTTGAAATTGCCCTTTTCCGGAGCGGTCCTTCTTGTAGACCGGAACGAGGACGCAGACCGCGTAGTAACAGCACAAACTCCACCTTCGTTGCTCACAGTGAGAAACGCTTGACGGGTACAGTTTGCGTCCGATCTTCCGGCTTTCGCAGCGTTTACTCGTTTCGGCCTATAAGAAAGCTTGACTTCAAAACTCAAGCTTCGGGAGTGATGTCGAGCTGGCGACTTAGCAGCATTTGGCGTTAAGGAAATCCCGTTAACTCTTCGCCGCCAGCGACTCCCAAGGTCCAGTGATGGCGAAGGTAACTCCAGGCGTCTGGATGTTGGCAAACAACCACTTTCCGTCTGGGCTAAATGTCGCGCCAGCCCATTCTCGCCCGCGGAAATCGCCCTTGAAGCCCTTCTCGCCTGACAGCTCCATGTCGTTGACGGCGAGCGGCACCAGCTTGCCATCCTGAGACAGCAGATGCATACGCTGCGGTAACTCTGCCCCGCCATAGTCGCCATCTTCACAGATCACCAAGCCACCCTGCGGATTGACGCAGAGGTTATCAGGCATGTTCAAAATTGCTTTGCCCGGGCTCTCAAACAGCATGGTCAGTTTTTCGTTCTCTGGATCGTACTGCCATATCTGGCCAGCCTTTGCTGCTCCTCCACTTGTTGCATCGAAGAAGATCACACCTTCACCGCTCCAACAACCTTCCAAGCGAGCAAAGGTAGTGCCGCCTAACCTCTTGCCTTGCTTGAAGACACCCAGTTCATCCGGCTTGTCGAGCCCCGGAGTATTCGCCAGAGTTGGCGCAGGAATCGTGTGCCAACGTACACTGAACTCAGCCGCCTGTTGTACGTGGCCTCGCAAATCGTCATGGCCGATGACTTCGGCAATCTGCAGCTCACCACCAGCCGCGAGCTTCCCCTGCTTATTTGGCAGAAAGCGATAGAACCCCGAGGTGCCACGATCCTCTGTCTCGTAGACAATTCCCGTTTTGCGATCAATCGCTACCGCCTCGTGAACGAATCGGCCCATGTCCTTCAGAGGTACCGGAGCTTTAACTCCAGCAGGGTCTACTTCAAAGATCCAACCATGGTCCTGCTTAAAATTGCGTTTTGCTTTTTGGTACTGGTCGAGCGAACCAATGCCCTGTACAGTTTCTTCCGCGGTTAACCAAGTGCCCCAAGGTGTTACTCCACCTGCACAATTGCGACTGGTTCCAGATATGGAGACAAAGCTCT
>PKCQ01000347.1 GCA_002862265.1 Planctomycetaceae bacterium
GGGGCACGCCCTGAGAGATGATTGCAGCTGACACCGGACCGGAGCTAGCCTGCGTCGGCGTGACTCGCAGCTCCGAAACTTGTCCCTGCTGGGCTTCGCGCTGTGAAGTCGCGGCTGCCTGAACATCTTGTACGATGTCGGTGATGTCGATCATCCCAACCGGATGACCTTCGCGACTTACAACCGGAAGTTCACTAATCTTGAACTCAGCCATTAGCTCTACCGCCTGAGGCATTAAGGCTTCAGCTCTAATGGTTCTAAAATTTCGTGTCATCACTTCGCGCATTGGGCGATCCAATTGCTCGTCGCGCTGTTGTTCAAGCATCCGCGCGAGGTCACTATCGGTGAAAATGCCAGACAGCTTCCCAGATGTATCGATAAGCATAATCGCACCGCTCCGGCGACCAGGACGGCAGATCTGCACAAGTACTTCCCGAATCGTCAGACTTTCGTTCGCGATGCGACAGTCATCCAGGTCTCGCATCGTCTCGATTACACACTGCAACTGCTTGCCCAAACTTCCGCCAGGATGAAAGTCACCAAAGTTCTCGCGAGTGAAGGACTTGGCTTGGCTCAAGACTAACGCTAGGGCGTCGCTGAGAGCCAGCATGAGCGTGGTGGACGTACTGGGGGCTAAGCCCAATGAACAAGCCTCGGCGTGTTTTCCGAGTGGCAGCACGACATCACAGCTGCGTGCAAGTGTGCTTTCCACATGACGGGTGATGGCAAGGGTCGTCGGGCCAATCCGGCCACGTGGCCCTTTCTGGCTTGGAAGTAGCGAGACCAAGCGGACGACTTCTTCCGTCTCTCCGCTGTAAGAAAAAAACACCACTACATCGTTGGATTGCACGCAGCCCAGATCACCGTGCACTGCTTCTGCGGGGTGAAGAAAGTGACTGCTGGACCCCGTCGAAGACAGCGAGGCAGAGAACTTTTGCGCGACGATGCCAGCCTTGCCTATCCCGCAAGCGACTACCTTACCCGAACACTGCAGCAAGACTTCAACTGCATCGCTGAAGCGTGTATCCAAACCAGCTTGAAGAATTTGAAGGGCTGAAGTTTCCTCAGCCAGGATCGCTTTACCGCGTTCTATCCAGGACTCCCTGGCTAGTCCGAGTGTGGGCGAAAAGACTACCCGGTTGGGTGGAGCCGGATCGCTCCCCTGGGCCTGCGCTTGGGTCATGCCTTCCTCCTTGCACGTTTCGCAGAATGTCTTCTCTGCGATAGAGACCTTCCTTGGCCTGGCTCCATCCTAGTAGACCTCCTGATTGCTGACAACGTTGAACGTCTCACCTCACCATCCCTACGCAGTCCCTTCGTTACCTGGCTTGCCGATGACGGCAACCAACGGCACGTAGGGCTTCAGCCAGACACTTCCCAAGAGGAGTAGAATCCTTAGGTATTTGCATTAGATTCCAGATGCAAGGGCATCAAAATGAAGCTCCGGCTGATCGTGCGTGAATCGCCCAAGTCTGTTTGGTGGTATGCCGATGCTATCAAAAAGTTCTTTCCAAGATGGCATCTAGTCTCCTGGAAGAGTTGGCAGTTGGAATAGCTGCAAAAGAAAACTGAGTTAAACTAGTCGGTCCTCGGTCGATTTGACAGTTAGGGGGCTAGCAGGACGAACAGTCGACGTCTGGGACGTGAGTCTTCGATAGGTTGACTGAGTTGAGAACGGGGCAGGCCTGAGTCGAAAATTCTCAGGTATCGGCAATTCGATGAGCTACATAGCCAAGCAATTTCGAAGCTTCTTCAAACGAGCTCGGGATTTTTGTGTGCTCAAAATCCTGCACGCAGATGATCCGCCTCATATGCTCGCACTAGGCATTGCAGTTGGGATGTTCGTGACATTTCTGCCCCTTATCGGATTCCAAATGATGGTTTCCTTCTTTCTTGCTTGGCTCTTGAAAGCCAACAAGGTCGTCGGAGTCCCGCTCGTGTGGATCTCGAATCCCGTTACGATGATCCCTATCTACTATCCATGCTACGCCCTTGGCTGCAGGATTCTTGGGATCGGTGCAGACAACTGGGATAATATAAATGCTGACTGGGAAGTGCTGCGTGCAGATCTCTCAGCCCGTTGGATCGACAAGGTCCTTTTCTGGTGGAATATCGTCGTTGACTCTCTCGCACCATTGACCGTCGGATGCTTGCTGGTCGCCAGTGTGGCTGGCGTACTCAGTTACTACATCTCACTGTTTTCAATCCGTCAGTATCGACTGAAAAGATGGGGGCAGCTGATGCCACCCGTTACCACACCAACTGAGTCGATCGAAGATAATGCCGTCGCCAAGAAGGCTGCCCCAGCAAGCAACAAGGCCAACGGTGAAACCGCGGCCTAATCTGCATAGAGTTTTTATTCTCGAAGGCGATCTTTGCGTTGCCTATCCGCCCATGGCTGGGAACATGTCACGGGCCATCTGAATGCCAGCAGGGCCGACTAGCACGACGAAGATACCAGGGAAAATGAAGAGAACGAGCGGGAAGATCAACTTCACAGCAGTCTTCGCTGCTTTCTCTTCCGCAATCTGCTGTCGCCGAACTCGCATGGCATCACTCTGGACGCGCAACGCGTTGGCGATACTCGAGCCAAACTTGTCGGCTTGGATCAGAATCGAAGCCAACGAGCGCAAGTCATCGACACCAGTACGGATACCGAGATCCGTCAATACTTGACTCCGTGCTCGGCCCATCTGAAGCTGCAAATTGCACAAGCCAAACTCTTCGGCCACGATCCGATAGCTCTTCTTCATCTCTTGCGAAACGCGACGCATCGCCTGGTCCAATCCAAGACCGGCTTCAACACAGACAACTAACAAATCCAGTGCATCGGGGAGTCCTTGGAAGATCTGTTGTTTTCGCCGTTTGGTAAGTTGACCGAGAATCAAGGTCGGAAGGAAAAACCCGGCACCAGCAATACCAATCGCTCGAATCGCTGCGGTCATCGAGAAACCGTAGAGAAGAAACGAGATTCCACCACCGGCACACAGAAACACAATCGCTGTAATAGCGCGAATCGAGAGGTAGACCATCGGAGCGCCTTCGCTGCGAAATCCTGCCTCGACCAAGCCCTGCTTGAGCTTACTCATCTCTTCCTCGGTCTTTGGTGCCAGGGGCTTGGCAAGCCTTGGGGAAGCTTTCTCAAGAGCTCGAGTCAGTACCTCAGTCTTGTTCTCCTTCCCGCCTTCGCTCTTACGCCGAGGATCACTCAATTCCTGTAAGCGTCGTTCTGCACGGTCATCCTTGTCCATGAAATGGCTGAGTAATAGCCAAGTCAATGCACCGAATGAGAGAAAGATAGCAACCGGGATAACAACGGGGTTTGAAATTTCGTATGCTAAGAGGAACATTAGTCTAAACCTTCACGTTGATGATCTTGCGGATTACCAGAGCACCCAAGAGTTGCATGACGATGGCACCTGCCATAAGCTTTCTTCCCGTTGGATCACGGAACAAAACCATTGCGTAGTCATAGTTCAAGTAGAGCATGGTGATCATGAGAACTGGCGGCAGTGCCAACAGTACAATCCCAGACAGACGGCCTTCCCCGGTCAAAGCAGCAATCTGTCCAGCAAGCTTGAATCGTTCACGAATCAAGGTGCCGATTTTGTCCAGAATCTCTGCCAAGTCACCACCAGTCTGACGCTGTAACATGACGGCTGTCGCGAAAAACCGGAGGTCCATATTGGGAACTCGCTCCGTCATATCTTCCAGAGCTTCGTCAAGCGTTACACCCAAGTTTTGCTCTTCAAAAGCGCGACCGAACTCCTTGCCGATGGGATCATGAAGCTCGCTAGCTACGAGACCAAATCCTGACGCCAAACTGTGACCGGCGCGAAGCGACCGAGATAAAAGCTCTAATGCTTCTGGTAGCTGAGAGTTGAACTTTGCCATTCGCTTCTTACGTTTCAGCAATAACCAAACGAGGGGAAGAGCTGCTGCCGTCAAGGCAAATACTGGCATCAACCAAACAGGAACGGGCGTTATGATACAGATGAATGCACCCGCAGCACCGGCCATCAAGCAGATCGTCAAGAACTTCGAACCAGACACACTGACGTCGGCTTGATCCATTAAGTAGGAGATATTTCCCAGCTTCGCTAAGACCTGATCCGCGAACGCCCCACCTTCGTCGAAGGTGTCAGCGGAGAGCAAACTGACGCCCTTCTCGCCCTGTCCCCCGCTACTCTTTCTCGAAACTCCAGTCAGTACTGCAAGTCGGTCTTCAGCTGTATTTTCCTCTGCAGGCCGAAATGAGAGCGCGACAAAGCCAATGAGGCTCGCGAAGCCGATCGCTACGGAAACGAAGATAATTACTGGCAACATAACCTAGTCTCGCCCGACCCTTCGGGTGCAAAATGCGGTTCGGACATTGGGCGAATGCAAAAGCTGACTGTCTAGGAGCCGCGTCAGCTTTGAGCCGTCGATCCGAACGCTTAAATTAGGCTTCCATGATGTTTCGTTGACGAAATGCACTTGCAGGCAACCGGACCCCGGCTGATTCCAAGCGGTGCATGAACGACGGACGCACACCCGTGCACTCAAAGTGACCGTGAGCTTTTCCATCTTCGTTTATTCCGTCCTGCACGAATTTGTGAATATCTTGCATGACTACAGTTTCTTGCTCCATCCCTGTGATCTCGGTGATGTGGGTCACACGACGTGGACCACCTTGCAAACGGTTCGCCTGAATGATCACATCCACCGCACTAGAAACTTGCTGACGAATCG
>PKCQ01000073.1 GCA_002862265.1 Planctomycetaceae bacterium
GGCAAACAAGAAGCTCAGAGTGTCCCGGGAGCCGAGTCTGGACTGAGCGGGCCTCAGCCCTCGGTCGCGGGGGCCTCGTCGCCCCCACGGCGGCGGCGACGACGGCGCCGGCGCCGCCTACTCTTGCTTTCCGGGTCGGACTGGGTCGGCGGGTTTGTCGTCATCCATGTGGCGACCTGCTCGACCAGCTCCTCGCCGAAGTCGTTCCGCTGCCAGCGACGCATGTCCTCGACCGCCTCGAGCTGCGCGGGTTCCGTGGGCTTGAGGGCGGCTACGAGCTTGAGGACCGTGTTGTTCATGATCATCGAGGGGGTCAGGCGCGCTGTGGCCGCCCTGTGGTTCCGCCACTTTTTGCGCTCACAGGAACAGCCTCTCGGTCGGTGCTCATGGATGTCCAACGAGAGCTTTCCATCAACGATCCGAATGCGGTGATTACTCCAAGTACCTTCGACCGGGAGGAGTTGCTCTTCTCGATTCGTCGTTGTAAGTCCGGTGATAAACAAATGATTCTTCAGGCGGCAATACAGGAGGTTGCAGAGCGATTTGGCCGGCCTGCAGACGAGTGTTTTGAGCCCCAAGGAGAGCGTTCAAATTGCGGGCTTGTTTTTGTCCCACATTCCGGTTGGACATACGGGGTAGGCGAGGCAAGCAAAACTGTCAGTCGTGCCACAAATCAAGAGTGCGGTATGTATGCGAGTAAATCGCCAAAAGGGTATGACCCGTCTAGTTGGAAAGGACTAAAAAAGGAATCGGCAAAAAGGTTCAAGAATAATGAGTTGACATTTCTCAGTGCAACAAATGCATTCGGTATGGGCGTAGATAAGCCAAACGTGAGATGCACTTTTCACATTAATTTGCCACCGAGTATTGAGTCCCTCTACCAAGAGGTGGGGCGAGCTGGCAGAGATGGTAACCAGTCAATTTGCACCATCATCTATTCCGACGAAGAGGCGCGCGCCAACAAAGCGCTCATTGACCCCAACACTCCTATTGAAGAACTCGTTCAGCTTTCTCAGGGTTGGGAGGGAGACGACATTCGGAGGATGCTCCAGTTTCACACAGGTAACTTCCAGGGAGAGCGAGCAGAGGAAGAGCGGATCAATATCACTATCGATCACCTTGGCTCACTCGATTCACCGTCTAAGATCACGCTAAGTTGGAGAACCGGAAGTAGTAACCCGAAAGAAGATGGTGACGCAAGGCAGTCTCTAGAAAAATGCATTCATCGTCTTCTCACCCTTTCGGTAGTCTCGGATTACACCGTCGCGTATTCGAAAAAGGAGATCAAAGTGGATGTTGCTGGGACGTCGAATGACAATGTGATGCGCTCCCTTCGAAGCTACATGTCAAACTTTGACTCTCGCGATGCAAGGATGAAGATTCAGGAGTTGGCTTCACGTGCGGAATTGCCTCGCCCAGAATTTGCCAAGTTGGCCTCAAAAACATTAACAGCATTTATTTACCAACATATTGAAAAGTCCAGGCGCAGATCACTTATTGAGACGCTACGACTCTGTGAAGATGGTCGGACCAATGAGTCTGAGTTTAGGAAGCGTCTTGTTGAGTACTTGCAGACGTCAAAATTCTCAAAGCAGGTGGACGAGCTTTGTGTCTCTGGTCCCCAAGACCCGTCTCTCGATGCGTCTGATGATCAAACCGATCCGGGAACTCTTGAGAAATGTGCATACGTCCTGGGCATGATTGAAGATTGTGGTACCCCCGATGATGCCGGACACCTTCGGGGAGAAGCGGCCCGGGCTCTGACAAGCTACCCGGGGAACCCTCACCTCTTGTTGCTCCGAGCATTGTCGGAGTGCTTGGTTCGCAGTCCGAGTGAACGCTCCATTCAGGAAGATGGAGATGAATCTGTCCGAGTCCTCTCTTCCATGATGGCGCCGGATGATCTTCGAAAAGTCCTGACGGATTGTTCGTTGGCGATCTCTAATGAGCGTCCAAGTTCTGCCCATCTTTTTGTCGAAGCAGTTTGTCGGGCTAGGCCTGACGACTGTCAGTATTTGGAATCGCTTGTGCTCGCAGACAACGATTTACTTTCTGTCATTGCTGCGAAAACGATGCTGTCTTCCATCAATGGCCGCATATCAAACCTGGTGAGTAGTGAAACATGACTGATGAACACAAAGTCCAATTCCTAAAAATGGAGAAAGAACTCAGGTCAGTTCTCGATGCTCTTGAGCGTCTCAACTCCGAGACGAGTGCTCAAAAAACTCAACGCGACCAGTTGGACTTGAGTACGCAGGCGCTCGAGGCGACAGGAGAACAAATCGAGAAGCAGGTTGAATCGTACGCGTCACTTATGGGCGAAGTGTCTACGAGCCTTCGGTCTGCTGTCGACGCCCTTAAGCCAATCGGTACGGTTGAAGTATCAAATGCGCTCGAGTCCATGCGCAAAGATTTCGCCGATGCTTGCTCGCACATAGAGAGGCACGTCGAGCAGTTAAGTGGGTCCTCAAGATCCGTTGAGCAATCCGTAAGTAAAGCAGAAGAGTTCTCTTCTCAATTGCCTGCGGCGTTGGATCGAAATAAAGCTGATATTTCGAACATGGTGAGCGCTTCTTCCAAGCAGGCGGTGGAGATTTCTGAAGATATTTCAAAATCGATATCAAAAAATAAAGAGGACCTCTCAGATCTCTTTGGTCGTTTCGAGAGACAAATCCAAGATTCGAACCAGGCGAAGCTTGATCAATTCACTCAATCAATAAATGCAATCGTTTCAGACTCGATTCAGAAGTCCAGCCGAGACCTCCAAAGTGGTTTCGATGAGAGCATCGGTCTTGTCTTTGAGGAGATGAAAATGGTTCGGTCTGAAATGAAGTCTCTTGGTGAGGACTTACGTGCTTATGTAGACTCCCAAACGGCCTTGCTTCTGAAGGAGATTGACCAGAGTGCGCCAATCAGTTTCTTGCGGAACAAGTCTAAATGAGACATGCGTCGGTCATTCAGGCAAACTTTTTGAAATTTGCACTCGGATTGCTCATTGGAAATTTTTAAATCCACACAGTCTGCGTGTAACACGTTGAGTTCGTCCATTCCGAATTTCACTATTGATGGAGCCATTTCAGCAGCCGCCGTACTTCTGCAGATGGATATACCGACTTGGCGATCAAGCTAAACATCGGAAAACAGCAAGTCTTCGCCTAGTTCACCCTTATTCAGTCATTCGTAAAAGCGCATTTAAAATTCACTCTGTTTGGGATATCATTGTTGCTAATTTTATTTCCCCCCCTTAAGTTCCCGCATTGCGATCTAGGGGTCATTCGATTTTTACTAAGTGCTGCAACCTGCAAGTGGCTCAGGAAAAAGGACATCCTTATGGGCGAAAGTGCTTAAGATTTCAAGATGTCGTTCGGCAACCACCGGGGAAAAACACTTGGCGAGATCCTTGAGAAGGATCGGGGATATCTTGAATGGGTCGTAGACAACATTGACGACAATTCAGACCTCACTGACAAGTGCAAATCTTTGCTTGCAATGTCACCCTCGGAACCTGACCAAGAAGGCGTCAATGATGAAATTTCATTTCGAAAAATCTGATCGCATCCGAAATAAGCACTCAGGTCAAGTTGATGAGTCCAACTCGGGACAGTCGGGTATGACATCTGCTCAACACACCGAATTTCGAATTGCTGGAATAAGTCATTACCAGAGTGCCGCTTCCCTCTGCCGGATTGGCGACAGTGTTGAGCTCGCGCCAGAGCCAACCAATCCGTATGACCCAGACGCAGTTGCGATTCACTGCCGCGACAGAAAAATTGGGTATGTGCCCAGGGACTTGGCTCTACATGTAAAAAATTGTCTACGGACTAACACGACATCAGCGGTCATCCTTGAGGTTCTGGGAGAGCGTCGAGATGATTTCAATGTGGGGATACAAGTTAGAGTTAGTTCGGTTTTTAGCTGAGCACTTTCACATTGCCACACTCCGACTAATTTATCTGAATGCATGAGCAGAACCCACTAGCCGCATTCGACATTGAGATTTCGAATGTTTTCGATCTTGGGCACGGACAGGACCTGCTGGACTTTGCTCCATTTGATATCTCAGTTGCAGTCACCGAAGTGCAGGTGGGTGATCAAAGGCTTTGGTACACAAAGACTGCTTCAGGATCTCCGGGCCCTAACCTTGATAAGTCAGGGGCTAGGGAACTTCTCTACTACTTACATCAACTTCAGTCGTCAGGTCACAGACTGGTTGCTTGGAATGGTCTTTCATTTGATCTTCGATGGATTGGCCATGTTGCTGAAGACATGGATCGAGCGCGTGCTGTTGCTTTGGATCTCTACGACCCAATGTTCCAGTTTTTCAAGGTTGCTGGATTCCCAGTCGGACTCGCTAAGGTCGCTGAAGGATTTGGCTTGTCAATGAAGAATTTGATGGACGGTGCAGACGCTCCTGTGAGATGGCAAGCGGGGGACTACGAGTCTGTTTTCGATTACGTCCAGGGTGATGTTGCTCTGACTCTGCTGGTCGCCAAAAAAATCGAAGAGCACTGTGAGGTCCGCTGGGTAACACAGCGTGGGCGAACTTCATCTAAGCGTATTGGGGTCATGAGACAGGTGAAAGACTGTTTACGTGACCCAATGCCAGACCAGTCGTGGATGGATACTCCAATGCAGGAATCAAATTTTTCGGGCTGGTTGAACCAGTGATTACGCTGGTTTAGTACATTTAGCCGCGTTCATGATCAGCGACTCTGGCC
>PKCQ01000074.1 GCA_002862265.1 Planctomycetaceae bacterium
GTAAAAAAATTCAATTTTGGTTTGATGCCTCTTAACGAGGTGCTCTCTTTTTTTTTGGCTCACACTTTATCATGGCTACATTTCAAATCCCATTCAGCGTTCTGGAGGCATTTCGACTTGGCTTCATCGGCTACCTGTTAAACTTCGTTTCCTTCGGAAGCGTCGGCGGTGATGTTTTCAAAGCGATCTTGGTAGCCAAAAATCATAAGGAACATCGTCCCGAAGCAGTTGCATCCGTTTTGCTCGATCGTGCAATTGGCCTGCTGGGATTGGTTATCCTGGCAACCATCGGCCTGACCATCTTTGCCAGCGATTCGCTATCGACCCTTATGCTCGGCATCCGCAACTCCGCCGCTGTCGTCGCTGTAGCTTCCATCCTGGCATTGACTGCGGCCATGTATCTGGGCAGCTTCTACGAACGTATTATTGCAATTGTAGAAAAGCTACCTGTGCTCGGCGAACCGGTGGGGCGAATGGCACGAGCAGTTCGTTTGCTACGTCGAACCCCTCTTCAAGTAGTGGTACTCGTTTTGCTGGCTGTTGTCGTCCACACACTTATCACAAGTGCAGTATTTCTAATATCCTGCGGAGTGTATCAGGAGCATCCGACTCTGCATGAGCACTTGCAAGTGGTTCCGCCCGCGATGGCCGCTGGCACTCTACCGCTGGCGCCCGGTGGAATGGGCTACCAAGAAGGCGCATTGTCGGTGCTATTCAAGGAGCTGCAGAGCCTGCCAAATGGCTTTTCAGGAATCTTGGTTGCCACGATCTACCGCCTGTTTACTCTATGCATCGCTGGCGTAGGCTTGATCTTCTATTTGGTCAGCCCAGTCCCAATTCGAGAGTTGGATGGCATGGCCGAAGAGGCACAAGAGAATAACCTTCAAAATTAGTCCACCCACTGCACATATGATACAAACGGTACTCTCGGAGTAAGATAAAGCGGTGCTTGGGTCTAGACTCGCTTCCGTGTCGGGAGCGAAGCACGAGCTAGATTGTGGTGGGCTACGGTTCAACGGGCCGTGTATACTTTGAAGCTCCGATCCATGAATACGCCGCCGAATCAGCAACCTGATGAGGGAATCACTACAGCCTTCCTTAGGTGGAATTCGATCTGGATCGCTTCCACGGCGATCTGTTCATTCACCGGCCTGCTCTACGTTCAGCTCTTACAACCTCGTCAATGGAAAGAAACTCAGCAGTTGATCATCGATGAAGAACTCGACGAGAAACTGCTCAACATTGCAAGCAGCCCGGAATTCCAGGGCTGTACCGCCAACCAGACTTCTCTGGAGTTTTCGCAGAATCGCAAAGCTGCCATAGATGCTTCCGAATTGGAACACCTTCTGACATGCGTTCCAGCTGGCGGCAGCGTCGGATACCGACGCCATAGATCTATCGCTGCGAAAGTCACCGCGAACTCCAAACAGAAAGTAACTGACTTCGCAACGCAAGTGCATAAAGCAACAGAAAAACGTCGTCGCGAAGCTATGCGCGAGCAACTGAAAGAAGAAGTTGTGCGGAGTGAGCGTTTGGCTCAAGCGGTTGCATCAGAACTTGAGACAGCAGAAAAGCTTCTCGCCGAATCACCAAGCCAAGCCGAGCAAAAACTCGGGATTGCGGCGAAGGATGTCGTGTGGTCAAGAGAAGACTCAGCACTAAAACTCAGGTTGGATCGCATTCGCATCAACGCCGATCCCCCGGAAGAACAGCGATTGAAGCTGCAGCATGACCGGAAGCAGACTAAGCAGTTACTAGACACACCCGCTGGCCTGCTGGAACAACGCGTGTCGAAAAAAAGTCGCAACGCCAAGCTGACAGAGTTGCGAGGAGTATGGGCAACGTCCTTGATGCATATTACTGAATTGCCGTCACGTTACACCGAAACCCACCCGCTTTTGATCGCGGCTCGCGAAACGGAAAGATCACCAGCAGCTCAAGTCAATGCAGAACTAGAGAACGCCAAGGTATTGCTCGAAAATGAACTGAGAGCAAACCAAGCCGACATTGCGGCTGTCGACGAGGACCAAGTCGAAGCACTGCTTGCAATCCGGCAATTAAAATCTTTTCTCGACCAGTACACCGATGTAGATGATCTTTCCAAGCACAAACGAGTGGAGCTTAGGGCTGCGGAATCAGCAACCGCTTTAGCTCTTGCAAGACAAGAAGCCATAGCAACGGCGAGTCTGGCGACGTCGAAGGATGCTCCGAAGCTTGCTGCAGTTGAGCCAGGCGTTGCAGGTTCTACGGTAGTCAACGGTGCTACGCTATCAGGTTTCATTCCCGGCTTCGGACTAATCGTTTTGTGCGAAACGCTGCATTCAAGTCCGAAGCGAAGCCCAATAGAAGCGTCTCTGAGGACAGAGATCCGGGCGGAAACTGAAGCTATCTCAAGCCCCACTTTATCTCGAGAATTCGAATCGCAGGAAGAGTTGGTATTGAACGAATTGGCAGAAACAGTGACTGAGCTCTGGATTGCTGAAGACTCGAGTGCGATAGATCAAGACACAATTTCCGCGGAAGAAACAAAATAAGAGGAAGCAGAGTCGCAGCGACTACCCGTGGAACTTGTGGACGCGAGTACGATGAGTTTTTCCGAAGAGGCGAACTCGCCACCACAATCGAAATAACCAGCATTCCCCGTGACTTGACGCGAGTTCTGCCCGCTTCTGAACTTTCGAGTTATCGCAGTGCGTAGCATAACTGCTGGGAAGTGGACTCCAAGTGACATAATCGCTTTCGCAAAAACAATGGAACCTCAATGGTTGAAGTCGATCAACTCACCAAATCCTATCCTGATTTACAAACGGGGAAATTCGTGGCCTTAGACCACATTTCCTTCAGCGTCGGCGAAGGCGAAATCTTCGGTTTGCTCGGGCCGAATGGTGCTGGTAAAACGACAGCGCTGCGGATCTTAAGTACCGTGCTAAAGCCAACAAGTGGAACTGCTTCGATCAACGGTTTCGATGTGACGACGCATCCATACGAAGTCCGTCACAGCATCGGCTTTGTTTCCAACAACACGGCGATTTACGAACGCATGACGGCTTGGGAAATGGTCGAGTACTTTGGCAAGCTCTACGGTCTTGAGCAAGAGCGACTCGAGCAACGCATGGAAACTGTTTTTTCACAGCTTCAAATGAATGAGATTCGCGATATCGCAGGTGCTCGCATGTCGACAGGGATGCAACAGAAAGTCAACATTGCTCGAGCCATCGTGCATGACCCTCCGGTGCTGGTGTTCGACGAAGCCTCCCTAGGCTTGGATGTGTTGGTAGCTCGTGCCCTCCTGGAAATCATTTCGAAACTTCGTGACGAAGGGAAGTGCATTATCTTTTCGACGCACATCATGCGCGAAGTCGAACGCCTTTGTGATCGAGTAGGAATCTTGCACCGTGGAAAGATGCTTGCCTACGGCACCCTAGAGGAGCTAGCAGAACAAGAGCAAGAGTCGGATTTCGAGGAACTCTTCTTCCGCATGCTGAAGGATTCCGACGCGAAGCGTGAAGCCGCAGAAGGCGACAAGAATGTCGTCAAAACTGTCAGCTTGTGGGGGAACGCATGAATTGGCGTCACATACAACTTATCTTCCAACGCGAAATGAGTGATCAGCTACGCGATCGGCGAACGCTGTTTACCATCACAATCTTGCCGTTGTTACTTTATCCCTTCATCGGGATGTTGATGACGCAAGTCGCGCAATTCAAACGCGACAGTTCGGTAAGCATTCAAGTGTTTGGGCTCGAGAATTGGCCCAAGCAACTTCCATTGCTTGACGAAAATGGCGAATTGCAAGTGCGTCCGGGAATGGAATCGCTTGTGAAAGGCGTGACCTTCGAGCCTTACGACGGCAGCGAGACGGATCGCGAAGCGCTGGAAAAACTCGCGAAGGAATCGATTGATGAAGACCGCTACGATCTCGTGCTTTTCGTCGAGGAGAGTTTCCACGAAAAGCTTACCAAGCGGTGGAAAGCAGATGAGTCGGTGTCTTCCGAAAGCCGGAGTGCCGGCGTGCTACCAGATGAATCCGCAGGAGAGGATACGTCTACAGACCGGAGCGTTGAAAATCTGGCAGCAGAGAACACTCCCTCACAGGAAGTCTTGGCGGACAAGGAGGAAGCCGAACAAAGTCTCTCAAACGATGGCCTCAGCATCATTGCCAACTTAGCGCGTGACAAATCACAGCTCGCACAACGGCGACTCGGGGAGGTGATTCGGATCTGGCAAAAAGAATGGACCAGCTTGCATCTTGCAGATGCTGGCGTGAATCCCAAAGTCTTTGAGCCAATCAACCTACAAGCTACTGACACCGCACCAACTGCAGTGAAAAAGGCGATGTTGTGGGCCAAGATCCTGCCTTTTGTCATGTTGATCTGGGCACTTACCGGGGCGTTCTACCCAGCAATCGACCTGTGCGCCGGTGAGAAAGAACGCGGCACGCTGGAAACCTTGCTCTCAAGCCCTGCACGTCGACGCGAGATCGTTTGGGGGAAACTCGGAACTATCTTTGTGTTCAGCGTTGCAAGTGCTTTGCTAAATTTATTCAGTATGTATCTAACGGCCAGCTTAATCGTCAAACAGCTCGCCGCCGCTTCGCCGCGTCTGCAAGAAGCACTCGGCCCGATGCCCTTCCATGCGCTCGGCTGGCTCTTGCTGCTGCTCATTCCCATGGCCGCGATATTCAGCGCGCTCGCACTGGCAGTGGCCGCACTGGC
>PKCQ01000067.1 GCA_002862265.1 Planctomycetaceae bacterium
AATGTGCGTCGTGTTGCCGGATTCTTCGCGAAGCTGCGTTCGCGTCTTCAGGCGTTATCTCCCAGGATGCGCGACAATCCGCGAGTTGTGCTACTTACACCCGGCCCCTATAGCTATCGCTATTTCGAGGATGCCTACCTAGCCCGCTACCTCGGATACACCTTGGTGCAAGGCAGTGACTTGGCCGTACGAGGTGAGAAGCTCAACCTCAAGACACTCGGTGGATTGTTGCCCGTTGAGGTTCTTTGGCGGCATGTGTCAGACCGGAAATGCGATCCACTCGAGTTAGATCCGGGATCGCGCGAGGGCGTAACAGGCATCTTGCGGACGGTTCGCAATCAGAGCGTTTCTATCGCGAATGCCGTTGGTAGCGAGTTGGCTCAAATGCCAGCTTTGGCGCCCTTCCTGCCCGGCGCTGCCCGCCACTTTTGGGGTGAAGAACTGCAACTTCCCAACGTGGACATGTATTGGTGTGGTGGCCCAAAAGAACTCTCGCATGTCCTAGAACACTTTGACGAATTCCTTTTGCGGGGGGCATTCGTTGTCGACGGCGAAAAAACCATTGACGTTCAAGCGTTGTCACAAGAACAAAAGGCTTATTGGAGAGATCGCTTGACGGCCAGTCCAAAGGACTTTGTGGCCCAGCGGCGGCTTCAGGAATGGACCACACCTGTTTGGGCCGAAGAGCAGATCGCTGCCTGGAATGTCTCTTTGCGTGCTTTTCAAGTATCAACAGGCGATCAGATTGATGTACTCCCCGGTGGACTTGCTCGCGTTGGCCCGACAGCAGATTGCTTATTGGGATCTCCAGTCAGTGGGCACCTGACTTTAGATTGCTGGATTTCGGATGAACGTCGGAGTTCTAGCGACATTACACTGCTTCCAGCACCAGACGCAGCGATAGAACCACAGCGCGGAGGCGACGATCTTCCGAGTCGTGTCGCAGAACACCTGTTTTGGCTGGGCCGCTACGTGGAACGCTGTGAGGCGATCGCTCGACTTCTCCGGACAACATTGGGCTGTCTCGCAGGAGAAGAATTGGAGCAAGAGAACACCAGCCTGCCTCGCCTCACGACAGCCTTGGCCGCCATCGGACAACTTCCTCCGGACTGTGTCATTGAGGGGCTGGGCGAAGCGTTTCCAAGCCTAGAGACCTTGCTACCCGCCAGCGTTTTCTCCCAGGATCAGCCGGAGGGCTTGCAACAAGCGGCGCGTTCCATGGTCTACAACGCCAGTGCTGTTCGTGATCGACTTTCCGTCGACGGCTACCGAATTCTGCGACGCATATCGGAAGAATTGACGGAACTCCCTAGGGTGCAATCTGGCGCTATCGGTCCAGCCATCGAAAGGCTAAACCAGCTGATTCCCGACCTGTTAGCGTTCTCAGGACTAACCAGCGAAAGCATGACTCGGACACATGGCTGGCGATTCCTGCAACTCGGACGCCGCATCGAGCGGACGCATCAGACCGTTGAGCTGCTAACTGCCACCCTGGTGCCGGTCTCGGAAACAGAGCGACTCATTTGCGAATCGATTCTTGAATCGACCGATAGCGTCATGACCTACCACGCCAGATACATGAACATCGTACGTCCGCAGCTTGTTCTCGATCTGCTGGTTTGCGACGAGACGAACCCGCGTTCGATTCTCTACCAGCTGCGACGTATTAATGAAGCAATCGAGCAGCTCCCAAGAGACAAGGACTCTGTGAGCCTCTCTGACGATCAGAAATGCTCTCGCCAGCTTCTGCATGAACTTGAACAAACCGCGCTGGTAAACTTAGATGAGCAGACCAATGGCAGAAGGGAGAATCTCCATCAACTATTGCAGTTTATTGACAACGGACTGCCAAGCTTGTCAGACGCGCTTGTTGCTCAATACTTCTTCCATACCAATGCGTCTCAAGCCCTGACTGGTTCTGGCTCATGAATACGTCACTGAAGAACGAAGACTTTGCTGGCGACCAATGGGTGAGGACACGATACCGCGTGCTGCATAAGACGGCCTACTCCTATTCAGCTCCCGTTGCTATGTGCCAGAATCAGCTCAAGATGACGCCCCGATCATCCGCAGCAGTAGAGGTGCACAAGTGCGATGTCCGAATCACTCCGACTCCGGATAGTAAACTCATTCATACCGATTACTTCGGCAACGAAGTAACAACCTTTGCGATTGAGGCTCTGCATGATGAGTTGGTTATTGAGGTCGAGAGCGACTTAACGGTGCAGACCGCCCAAGACATGCAATCAGAGCCTAAACGTTCTTGGTGTGAGCTAGTTTCCAAACTCAGCACTCCGGTTCGCTCCGGGGTTCTTAGCGTTGGCGAATTCGTCTATCCTTCGCCCAAAATAGAATGGACGGACAAAATTCAAAATTACGCAAGGATTGCATTCACCGATGACCGACCGTTGGTTGAGGCGGCCTTGGACCTAACGCACCGCATATTCACCGATTTCAAATACGATACCTCGGCGACTAATGTTGGAACTTCGGTCCGCGAGGCCTTTCAGATGAAGGCCGGTGTGTGCCAGGATTTCGCCCAAGTGCAGATCGCTTGTTTGCGTTCCCTCGGTCTAGCAGCGCGTTACGTAAGCGGTTACTTGCGGACTCTCCCTCCGCCGGGCAAGCCAAAACTGATCGGAGCGGACGAGTCCCATGCTTGGTGTAGTGTTTACACCGGAGAAGAAGGGGGCTGGCTCGATCTAGATCCAACGAACGGCTGCCTTACCGGTCCAAATCATATTCCTATTTGCTGGGGTCGCGACTATCTCGATGTAAGTCCCATGTGCGGTATTGCAGTAGGAGGCGGCACTCCCAGTCTCGGCGTCAGCGTCGACGTCAGCGAACAGCGGCTCACTTAAGGATTTGCTTCTGCTATGAGCGGCAAAGCAGCGATCACAACTGCAGTAAGAAAAACAGGTTTGGATCCAAGAACCGCGGGATGCCAACAAATCATCACGCAACGCCCAACCTCAAGACAACAGTTATAAACATGAGGACGGACTACCGTCCTCTCGTCCCGTCGCATCTAATTGCCTACCCATGATTGATACAATCCGGTGTTACGCCGATATAGCTCTTTTCATTCTGATTTGGCTGGTTCAATTGATCATTTACCCATCCTTCGTGCACGTTCGCGAGTCAGTTTTCATCAAGTGGCACAACAAGTACACAGGCTTGATATCGCTCTTCGTTGCACCACTAATGTTCGGCCAGAGCGGCATTTACCTTTATGCTTCATTCTCGTTCGGACGGTGGCATGACATATTTGGAAGTGTTTGTATCGCAGGGCTTTGGCTAAGCACTTTTTTGCTGAGCGTTCCTTGCCATGACCGCTTGCATCGTTCAGGCTACGATCTGCCCACGATCAAGAGATTAGTTCGCACGAACTGGTTCCGTACTTTCCTTTGGACCTTGATGCTTGCGATTACGCTGCTAACGATATCGCCTTTGGCTGTTCTGGAGGAAACAACCGAGCCTGTGCTGAATACTTTGGAAAAGCAGTGAGCGCCAAGACGTTTACAGTCGGTTCTTGCCGAGTTTTTCCTTGCACCGGCAGCAAACGCGAGCCGCTCAGAATTAATCAAAAGCAGCTAGGTCGAGCCATCCGGAAATCCATCGCTCAGACTCTTCTTTCGACATAGCTGTCTGGCCAGGGGTCATCAAACTTACCACCCGACTGCCAATGCTCGATCTCTTCGTCTGTAAGGAAGCACTGATTCAAAGACTCTGCAAACCAGTCAACCTGAGTTTCATCCCCGATGACAGTCAGGTGGCAGCGACGATCACCGAACCGGCCGCTCTCCTGTGCTATCCGCTCTTTGAGTCCCTCGATCTCAATCTCATCAAGGCCGTTGTTCTCGTCTTCGAGAATACCCGCTCGCCAGTAACCAACTAGCTCCAAGCTGATGCCTGCGGCTGCCTGATTCCAAAGGAGCGAGACGTTGTCACGACTAGCAAGATAAAAAAACCCTTTGCTGCGGTAGATGTGCTGGCCGAGATGCTGATTGCAGGTATCCCACAATCGCTGCGGATGAAAAGGCCGGTCATCTTTAAGAACTCGAGTTGCCAAGTTGTAGGGGCGATCATCTTGACTCTCCGCTTCAAAAGCCGGTTTGACCTCCTCAATCAATTTTTCGACACGATGATAGTCGTATTCGGGCATCGCCAAGACATCTTCGATCGGCAAGTTTCCCCAAGGCACGGATACAATGGAGACGAACGGGTTCAATTCATGCACGGCCTGGGCAACGAATTCAAGCTTGCTTGGCTCGATTCGGTCAACCTTAGAGAGAAGCAAATGGCTGCAAAACATGATTTGCTCCACCAAGAGATTGGTGGTGTCTCGCTTGTTCTCCTGCAAGTTGCGTTGCATGGTCGGGAAGATCTGTTGTCCACAAGCATAGTCCTGATCTAGCATTGCTGCATCGACCAAGGTTAGCACTCCTGTCAACTTGCACTTGGGCTTATCACGGAAGAACTCAATGAGCGGCATAGGATGACAACTACCCGAGGTCTCGATGATAAGCAGATCCGGGGAGCCGTTGTTCAAGATGACTTCAACCGCGTTTCGGAGCTTCTCGATTCCGTTTTTGCTGCTGAGAATGCAGGAGTGGATGGACTGAAAATTCGTGTCGTCCTTTTCGAAAAACTCAGTCTGGGCAATGATGAGCCCATCGACGTCCAGCTCACTCATGTCGTTGACGACGACGCC
>PKCQ01000068.1 GCA_002862265.1 Planctomycetaceae bacterium
GCAGGTCGCGCCGATTTCCCTCGGAGTCGAGCAGCTCGCCTAGGAGGACTGCGCGTCCGTCCCCCATGTGGGGGTTCAGGTGCCCAAACTGGTGCCCCGCGTAGGCCTGGGCGATGGGTCGCGCCCCCTCGGGTAGCTCGGCCCCCGAGAGCCATGTGGCACCTCGTTCCTGAAGGGTGGCCGGGTCCAAGCGCAGCTCTTCGGCGAGCTCCGTGTTGAGCAGGAGGAGGCGCGGCTCGGCGGGCACCCTGGGGGTAGCGTGGGCGTAGAGCCCCTCAAGGTCGCGGGCGTAGGTGTTCTCGAAGGCGAACATGGTGTCCTCAACCTAGCCACCGTTCGCGGGACCCGCGCCTCAGCCTCCGGTCACCAGTAGGAAGACCGCCAGTCCCACTGGAGAGATGAGCGCGGTGTTCGGCATGTTCTAAAGGCCTGCCTCCCAGACCCGGGACAGCCCCGCCGCCACCAGAGCGACGAACTCTGGCGAGGAGGTGGCGTAGCCGGTGGCTTGCCCACGCGCCTTCGCGGTCCACCCCAGGGCGCCGGCGAGTTGGTCTACGGCGGTCACCAGGCCGGATCGGACACTCAGGATGCTCGCGCCCGCCGATAGGAGTATGACGAGGACGGACACGGGTGCCTCAGCAGGGTCAGGGCAGCGTGATCTGCTTCCGGAGGTACTGGGTGTTCAGGTTCACCGGGTAGTGATCCCAGATCCACAGAGCCGGGCTTCCTGCGGGAAACGTGCTCGGAGCGCTTCCCCAGGGGTTGGTGCCGATCGGTCCGATCTCGTTGGCGTTTTGCCAGGTGGAGTCGTCAAAGCCCACGCCGCACCAGCCCACGCGGGTGTCTCCCGGGGCTGAGGGCTGCGGGTCGTACACCCAGGTGTTGTCCGTGACCCAGGTAGTGCCGTCGCTCAGCTCGAGGTGAGCGATGGCTGCGGTGATGACGTAGCCCGTGTCCCAGCCCCGGATGCCGACGACGTGGTCGCCGCTCTCCATCCACACGGTCCAGACCGCGCCCACCTGCCAGCTGGTGTTACCCGGCGTCATATTCGTCTCGTCGTCGACGCACCACTCGAATTCGTCATCGCCGGAGATCCAGAACGTCACCTCCCAGTCGAGCAGGCCATCGCAGTCGCTGTCTAGGCCGTCAATTTGCTGGGTCGAGGTGGGGAACACGTTGGGGTCTGTGTCGTCGCAGTCGAAACCCTGGGTGATCCAGCCCGTTGGCGGGTCCTGGCAGGTCGTATTCTCTGTGTCCGGGTTGCCCCAGCCGTCGACGTCCGCATCCTCGTACCAGGTGGCGCTCAGTCCTTCGTCGACGGCCCCGTCGCAGTCTTCGTCGACCCCATCGCACGTCTCGGTGGCGCCGGGGAACACGGAGGGGTCGGTCGGGGCGCAGTCCTCAGCGTCGGGTACACCATCACCGTCGGTGTCCTTCAGGAATAAAAGATCCGGTCCCGAGGTAACAAGAACGCCACCCCCCCAGAATTCAAACCCGAGCGGGTTGTGAACATGGGCGAAAATCTTTCGCTTGTCAGCGACTCCATCGTTGTCGGTGTCTTCGAAGATCATCAAGCTGTCGATGAGCTCGTCGCCAGGCTGCCACTTGGGATAGGAATTCCAGCTTGCTGCCCAAAGTCGGCCCTTGGTGTCGACCTGCAACTGCACCGGGTTGGCCAAATCGGGGAACATCTCTTCCGATGCGAAAATGTTTAATTCAAAGCCCTCGGGTACCGCGAGCTTTGCGAGGCTCTCTTCTGGACTTAAATAGCTCGTGCTTCCTTCTTTGTCTTTGTTGGAGCTCTTGCTTCCACCACCAACGTTGGTCTTCACGACTACAGGCTGAGGAACATTGCTGTCGTCGACTTCTAGTGTTTTGCCTTCGGCAGCCGCCCAAATCACGGAGTCCCGATTGGCCGTCATGAGATCGAGCATTTTGAGTTCGTGAACAAGAACGTCCGCATTTGTCTGCCCTTCAACAAAACTGAGCCCGGATCGTGAGCCCCAGATATCATTGCCGTCGGTGGCACGATAGCGATTGTGCCAGTGCCAGTTCTTGTCCTTGATCGCATCGTAAATCAGCTGATGCGTGCTGGTCGAGCCATCCGTTTCGCCGACAAGTTCGTCTGAGATAACTTCTGCCAAATGGTGATAACCCTTCGCATTCAGGTGAATGCCATTCAATGTCAATTGCTCGTCAGAGGCTTCGAAGAGTTTGACAGTTGGTGTGAAGAGATCGACGTACTTGGCACCTGACTGATCGGCAGCCTTCCGCGTTGCTTCTGCGTAAGCCTGCAAATTATGATTCAGGTCATCTCCTTTCGGGAGATGCGGGCTTCCAGTGTTCTCGTAAGCGATAGGGCTGAAGAGCACAAATCGCGCATCAACGCCATCCTGTTTGCGGAGCTCTCGATACTTTGCAACCAGATTTACCAACTCGGTTTGATAGGCTGTAGCACCGTCGCGGCCCCCGTGAGACTCGTTGTAACCGTACATCATCCATACGACGTCCGGCGCAACGTGCTGCAGGTACTCTGCGTCGTTGGTAAAGCCTTTATTTCGCGGACGCTGATTGACGATATCGCCGGAGAAACTCATGTTCCGAAAGCGAACTTTTTTACCTTTTAAGTTCGCTTGCAGCATGGTCTCGACCCAAGGCGAATGTTGCATGCGGTCAGCCAAGCCGTTTCCAAAGATGGCGACCACATCATCTTTCTTGAATTCGAACGGCGAATCTGCCAAAGCTGGCGGAGCCCATGCAAGGTTGAGGCCAAATGCCAAGATCGAAGTGGACAAGATCCAAGCCAAGCTCGACTTTAATGGATCCCGCGTGGGTGAGACTTCCAGAGGCAAAGTTCGCATTATTCGGTGATCTCAATCGTTGGGGTGGGGGAAAGTTGATTCTTCCAGAGTTCTAGGTTAACCGCTGGAGAACCAAGCGTCTTGGGGCGAACCGATTGGTTTGGGTAGGTTTGGAACTCTTAGTTTAACCGCTGGCTTGAGCCATTGCAGCGTCCCGGTAACGTGTTCGGTATTCAATCGGTGCCATGCCGATGGTCCTCCGAAATTGAAAGGTAAATGCACTTTTATCATAAGAACCAGTTTCCAATGCGATTTCACCGATTTAGATGTCTCACTGAATGACAAGCTCGCAAGCATTGCTGAATGCGAAGGAGCATCATGAATACGCGCGGCAACCTACCCGCTACTGACTGAATAAAAGTGCCGGGAAAGTTGCCGACTGGACACTTAAGTAGATTCAGCCCATGCTTCTACACTCTATTTTTCCGCGGGACTTTAACGAATTTGCTCGTCACGTACCATCCAATCGTTGAGTGCCCCGTTGGCATTGGCAAGATCGTTTTACCGGAGTTGTGTAGACCATTGATGTTCGCGGACTGGTTTCTTCCTGCAGCGATCTTTTTTGCTCGGTTCTTGGCTGAGCCGGGAAATAGGCGTCATTGAAGCAAAGTTGGTTAGGCCGACTTTGCCTCACGACTGACGCTGTAAACCTCGATGAGCCCAAACTCCTTCTTGGGATCGCGTTCTTGCTTTCCGGCGGCTGACAAGATTAGCTGCGTGCCGTCTCGCGAGAATTCTACCTGAGTAACACGCCGCTTGACCTTTAAGGAATGAAACAAGTCTCCCGTTGCAGTATCGAAGAATCCGACGTCCCAATTGCCGCCACGCAGACGTCCAGCCATCACGAAGTAATCTCCGCTTGGATGAAATACCAAGGTTTCCATCAAGCCTTCGCCGACTTGCTTGTCATTGGATTTGCCGGCGAGCTTGGCATTCTCTTCGCCCCAAGCGTAGCGATGCCAGCGTTGCTTGCCATTACCCGCCATAGGGTCTCGCATTGGCCCCATTCCAGCAACGAACAGATCGTTGCTCTTGGGCTCAAAAGCTGCAGCGTAGATTCCGCCGACTTGGCAGTGGCTCTTGATGTGGCCGAATGCTGTGAAGTCATTCGATGAGGCGGAGCTTTGTAGCTCGCCTGTCCGATTCCAAACCGCGACATCGCCCATCAAGTTGCCGGCCCCGAACGACTTACCGTCGGCGCTCGCTGCGACGGCTTGAACCGGTGGTAAGAAGTCCATCCTACAAATCGCTTCTCCCGATTCCGCGTTGTAAGCGACAACCGAGGGCACCTCTGAAGGCTTGGGCTCATAGCGATAGCCGCCGGCTAGATACTGGCCTGAGGAAGAAACCAGCACAGAAGCATTCGCCGCACGCGCGAGATCCCAGCTCCAAAAGGTATGTGCCTGGATTTGGCGGACGATCTTACGCGTTCCCAAGTCATACCAGATCAGCTTGCCGTCGTATCCAGCGGAAACAACCTGATTGAACTCTGCAAAGCAAACCACTCCCGAGGCGTAGCTATCGTGCTCGTAAAGCCGCTGACGTGCCCCGGATTCTATTTCGACCTGATAGACACCATCCATGCAAGCCAAGAAAGCAAACTTGCCATTCGAGTGCAACGCGACGCCCAGGCAAGCCATGGGTAGCGAATGACGCTTGAGTTGCTCTGTCTTCAGCGTGTAAGGAGACTCTGAAACACTAGTTCTCATAGCAGCACCTCTGTAATGGGCTCTGCGTCATCTTCGACATGATGAAAAGTCGGGAAGCTGTCAGGAAGCTCGTATTCAGCATGTGGATCGATTCCAAGCGCAGAAAAAATCGTCGCAAACAAGCGTTTTTGGTCAACCTTTTC
>PKCQ01000069.1 GCA_002862265.1 Planctomycetaceae bacterium
TCGTAGCGATAAGTGAACCCGACCAGAACACGCCGATGCGTGAATCGCGAGTTAAGGAATTGACCGGTGACTCAACCATCAATGCGCGGGCGATGCGTGAGAACTTCTACAACTTTCGCAGGACACATAAGCTATGGATGGCAACCAACCACCTTCCGCGAGTCCGAGGTACCGATAATGGCATCTGGCGACGAATCAAGCTAGTTCCTTTCGCGGTAGACATCAGCAAGCAAACCGAGCCGATCAAAAACTATCACGAAGTGCTGGCTAATGAAGAGGGGGCGGGCATTCTAAATTGGCTTGTAGCAGGTGTTGGAGAATGGCTACGAGCTGGATTCTATGAACCATCAGCCGTCACCGAAGCGAGTTATTCCTACCGTCGTGATCAGGATATTCTTGGCCGCTTCATCGAAGACACATGCGAGGTCAAAGACGGTGCGGTTGCGCGAGCTACAGACCTCTTTGACGCGTATAAGGTGTGGGGCGGAAAGCTTTCACAAACCAACTTCGGAAAGCAGATGGCCGAACGTTTTACGAAGGAAAAACCTACCAGCGGACAGCATCGCAGGAAGGTCGTATACCACGGACTAGAGTTGTGGTCGGAGTGAATTGGCACCAGTTTATCCATTCACGCTTCAGGTTTGCCAAATCCTATAGGTATATGTACTTGACTGGTGCCACCGGTGCCAAACAACCAAAGCAAATTTATGGACACATTCGAACGAACCTCATACGAACTAGGATCGGCTAAGCAGATCGAAGTGACCCGTTTTTGAATTGTGCGAGGCTCCTCGCTCCATCCCCCGGATGATTTGAAGCCGAAACTTTCAAGAAATCGTCATAAAATTCAACCCACTCTGCGTCATAGCTCAACTGCACTGCGAAGTTGTCAAATCGAAGTAGACCATCAACTACCATCTTAGTGCGGAATCAGGGTGGCTGATTTAGCTAGGAGACTGGGTCAATCCGTTCAGTATTAGGGACAAGGCAAATCCGAACAAACTTTTTCGTCTGTAAGTGTCGATAACGTTGAAAAGACAAACTTTGCAAACAACTACTGAAGATAGGATGCGTGGCTGCTTTTTTGGTCTCGCGATCGGAGACGCGCTCGGCCGGATCGTAGAGTACCAATCGCCAGGATCCTTCACACCTATCTATGGATTTCGCAGCCGCTCGCCAATGACGCAGCCAATCGGAGTCTGGTCGGAAGACACTGCCATGGCTGTGGCGCTCGCCGACAGTATCAGCAATTGCAGCTGGGATATTAACGACCAAATGCAACGCTATCTGGATTGGTGGCGAAATGGCAAGTATGCCTTGCATGGCAAATGCACGCAGATCAGTAACACAATGTCATCGGCCCTTTATCACTATGAGCAGAATCGTGATCCTGAGACAAGCGGTCAGTTTGCTGCAAGCCCAGAGAGCAATGGTGCAATTGCTCGACTTGCACCGGTGGTTGTCCACTTTGGCGGGATGAAGAACGATGAATTTTCACTGAGCGACCTGGCAAGTGAATCAAGTCGCCCTACTCATGTCAGTCTGCAAAGCCAATCCGCTTGTAGTTACCTCTCGTTAATTCTCGAAGGCTTGCTAACCGGCAAAAGTCGTGATGTGGTTTTGTCCCCGACCTGGGCGCCTTATCAGCAGCTGAGCGAGCAGGAGCTGCACTCGAGCGTCGTGACCGTTTTGAAGGGAAGCTTTAGACAACTGCAGCCTCCCGAAATTCAAGCCAGTTACTATGCCAGCAAGTGCTTAGAAGCGGCGTTGTGGGCATTCGATGAAGCCAACTCGTTTAGTGAGGCTTTGATTAAAGCCGTGAACTTGGGAAATGATTCTAATACGGTCGGTGCAGTTTGTGGACAGCTTGCCGGTGCATACTGGGGGTGTGCGGGAATTCCCTCCGAGTGGCTCGATGCGCTAGCTGGCAAGGATATTCTTGAGTACGCATTTGCAGGCCTACAGAAGCAGGATTACTAAATTAGCGTAATCGACATCAAGGGCGTCGAGATACGCTAGAACGGGCCGTTGTAGACACTGACCCAGGCGTTGATAGCTGTTGCAAAAAGAAGCCAAGAGAAATACGGGTCCAGCATCGCTCTTTTCGAGTGTCTGTGACGTTTGGGACCGCGTGCTTAGAGCATGCACCGTTCCACCTAGTACGGGTACGATCGCCGCGATCATGAGATACTTTGATATCGACTGCTATGCGTTGTTGCCTTCGCTGAGGGCAAATGCCCGATTGCAAAATTGCAGCGGACGTGAGGGGCGACGCATACCAAAAAGGAAAGTAGGGATGTCTCCGTCTCATACTCGCCTAATCCTGCGTGTTCTAAACGTAAACAGGCTGTATGGAGATCAAACCTATCGATGACTCGATGGCTGAGCTCGTTCAGCAGAAGCAGATACTGCACGTGGGGTTGATTAGAGAGCATGAATAAGATCAAAAAGCCCGATCGTTTGTAAGTCAGAGGTAGCACTGCTTGTGACAATAATTGCTTAAGATCTGTGAGGACAAGGAAAACAAGGATGAATCACTGGAGATTAAGCATGGTTTGCTCTTTCCTGTGTCTGGCAGGTTTGTTGGGCTGTCGGCCCAACATTGAAAAGACTGAAGCAGAAGTACCTGCTGTTGAGAGTCAGCCAACAACCAGCGAGATTCGGATTCTGGCTTCGGAATGTTGAGTCCGGCGGAAGTGAAGCAGAGACCATCGCAACACAGCTCTCCTAGTTTAACAACTACGATTTGTACGCTTGGAGCGAAGTGTCACCGCGAAACTTTGAAATCTTTTCCAGCGCTGTTGGTGACAAATTTACTTCAGTGCAAAGCAGGAGTGGCGCTAGTGATCGGTTGCAAATCATCTTTGACTCAAGTCGTTTCGAGCTCCTTGAGCTAGATGAGCCTCAGGAAATTGAGGGCATCAAAATAAACGACGGCAACCATCGTTCACCACTGATTGTGCACCTGAGGGACCGCCAGACCGATAACGAAATGCTACTGGCAGCAGTGCATCTTGCGCGACGGAACGAGGAGCTACGCGAGCAACAAGCTTTGGGCCTGACTGAGTGGGCGCGAGGCAAGACGATACCTATGGTTACCATCGGCGATTTCAATTTCGACTATTCGTTTGTCACTCACAAAGGCAACCAGTCTTTTGCCACCATGATGCGCGGTTATGTTTGGCAATGGGTCAAGCCGCAGGAATGGGTCGATACGAATTGGTCTGGCAATTCTCAAGGCGAAGACCGCTATCCAGACTCGATGCTTGACTTCGCCTTTGTGGCTGGGAAGGCGCGAGAATGGGAACCTGTCTGTAACGTGATCGTTCGTCCCGAAGATTTTCCGGATGATGAAAAGACAAGCGACCATCGACCTACTGAATTGATACTGCAGCTATGATGCGACTTGCGGCATCGATTGACGCTGTATTTTCAGCCCTCGGGAGATACCGCTTTTCTTTGCCCACTCGAAAGACGTGCCAGAGCGGACTCAAAAGATGACAAGGCACGCCTATCAAGATATTGATGTTGAGATTTTAATCCATCAAGGATGTCAAGCTCTCAACACTAGGGAAGAGCTGCAGCAAGTACTTTTCTTGCTGGGCGGCACCTCCCCTAATTTGGGTCCTTTACTACGAGGGACGCCCTCCTGCGGTGCCACTCATCGCGGCACTTTTTCGACACAGTCCGGCGTGAGTAGACAAATGCGAAATCTCATCGATCTTGCCAGAACGATCGAACGTAAAGCACAGGCAGCAACCAGAACCTGCCGGCACCGTGGCAAAACCTTGATCGCTCACCGCTCAACTCGAATTTACTGCTCGCCCAAATGCAGATTGTAATCCTGGCGAATAGCGCGAAAACCACAGAAATTACGCGTTTAGCGTTTCACTTCTTTTAACTGCAACGAGCGTCGGTGTTGCATCCTATCAACTGACAAGGCAATGCTTGGTTGGCTTACCCGGGGTGGCCGAATTCTTACCAGGCAAGTTGTCAGCGACCTATCGTGTGGCGCACATAATTAAGACCTACCAAATACTTTTCTAGGGGGGTGGGATGACCCAAAGGGCTAGCAAGCCAGAAGAGCCCTAAAGCGGACTACTTACCGCTGCCGTACTTGTTAAATAATTCAGTCGCGCGTTGTTGTCCCTGAGCAAGTTGGCTCTCACTAAGCCTTTCTTTAACCAGGTCGCGTTTTTTTACGGCGTTGGATTTACCGGTCGCAGCAGCAACCGCTAACCATGCGTAGCCTTCGACTGCGTTTTCCGGCACGCCTTTTCCGGTGGCGTATTGAATACCTAGGTTGACCTGAGCATCCGCATGACCCTGCTCAGCTGCCTTACGGTACCACTTCACCGCCTCCGCATAGTCCTGTGGCATGCGCCCGTCTTGGTACATAACACCTAGGTTGTACTGAGCACTCGCAAGCCCCTGCTCAGCTGCCTTTCGGTACCACTTCACCGCCTCCGCGTCGTCCTGGGGCACGCCGCGCCCGACTTCGTGCAAACGACCTAGGTTGGCCTGAGCATCTGCATTCTCCTGCTCTGCTGCCTTTCGGTACCACTTCACCGCCTCCGCGTCGTCCTGTGGCACGCCGCGCCCGGCGGCGTACAAACGACCTAGGTTGGTCTGAGCATCTGCATTCTCCTGCTCTGCTGCCTTTCGGTACCACTTCACCGCCTCCGCGTCGTCCTGTGGCACGCCGCGCCCG
>PKCQ01000292.1 GCA_002862265.1 Planctomycetaceae bacterium
ATTTAATTTTCAACGAGGAAAGCAAAGGTGAGCCATTGGCGGATCACCATTACGCCTGCAGCATCTTCCGAGGACACAAGGCTGACATTTACGAGGGAGGGCATCGCGTTCCCTTTATCGCAAAATGGGATGGCAAGATTGAATCCGGCAGCACGTGCGACTCTCCGGTGTGCCATGTTGATTTATTTGCTACTTGTGCGGATGTGGCTGGAACTAAGCCCGCAAAAGATTCGGCGTTGGACTCGCTAACTTTTCTGCCGCAGCTCCTTGGAGAGGACGAGTTGAATGCTCGCGACACTGTTATCCATCATTCGATCAATGGAAGCTTCGCTCTACGAAGCGGCAATTGGAAGCTTGCTTTCTGCCCAGGCAGCGGAGGCTGGTCTGCACCACGTCCGCTGAAAGCCAAAGAGGCTAAAGAGAAGAAGGAGTCGGGCGAGCTTCAGTCTGCACAACTATTCGATTTGAAAGCAGATCCTTCGGAACAGCACAATGTAGCGAGTCATCATCCCGAACTCCTGGAAAAGATGACAGCAGTGATCCTGCGGCAAATCTCAGCCGGCCGAACGACTCCGGGACCTAACCAAGAAGAGACGGTGAGACACCGCTCTACCCTGACTGGCTGCAGAAGCTGAAGTGATGAGTTATGATTCTGACGCTCGTTGCTAACCGAGATTTGCTCGAACAATTCGGAACGGAAGTCAAAGACGAGGCGTTAGCAGTCGGTTCACGTTAGTCTCTCAATAAGGACCGGCGCCCCGAAGCATGCCGCTCAACATCCTCAACAGACCCCAGCCCCACGTACCTCATAAATGCGTTCTGGATTTCTGTACGCTTTACTCGTGGGCCTCGTTGTCCACAATAGCCTTTGGGCTGAAGCCCCCAACGCTATTTTCTTCCAGCCGGATGTCATTCGGTTCCCAAATGTCTCTTGCTGGTAGGGGACTTGCAACGCCTACGTTCTATGGGATGGCGAGGCGACGATTGCCGTCGCAAGAATCAGGTGCAAGTCTTGGTCATTTAGAGGAGCAATAATTCAGGAATCCTCTTGATTCCCTTCTACATCAAACTGGATCAGAAACACTGGGAACATATGTGTGATTTTCTCATTCGCGTGCCTGAAGCATGATGGCTACTTCATCTGCGAAGCTACGACTCGCTTACTTCTCGCCTTTGTCCCCACATTCCAGAATGCTTGACCAAGACTAGGTTGCCTTCGACTCGACACTGACAGGCGAGCCGAAGCCCCAGTTCAATTTCATGTGGCGGGAAACTTAACCGCCACTTTTCTACGCGAGTCATTGGCGTGACTTGCCCTTCGATTTCGATGGAGCATGTCCCACAAGTACCTAAGCCTCGACAGTGAATTTGCTTCGCAAATCCGTTGTAGAGAGGTGCTCCTGCGTCAAGAAGAACGTTGCGTAGGTTGTCTCCTTTCTGACATTCAATCACTTGTTTATCAATGGTCACTGTCGGCATAATCAATGAACCAATATACTAGTGATGGATCGTATTCAAGTGCGTTGCGTGGGACAGCGGAAACGCCCGATCTCAAAACCACGTTTTAGAACGTGCTTCGTCTTGCGTCCCTGAGTCCGGCGTCTCCAGAGGCGAAAGGAAGCTGGCCTGAGCTCAGAACGCATCAGTTTGATCACGGCGCCGGGTGACAAACCGAACTGAAGTTTGATTGCATCGAAGGAAGTGCGATCCTCCCAAGCCATCTGAATGACTCGGTCAATTTCAGCCCTAGTAAGTTCTTTGCTATTCATTGTTCAAAAGCATTCGAATCTGACTTCAATTCGCAGGCGAATATAGCAGTCTGATTTCCAGCGCGGTAGAGACTTCGGAGAAGTCCGTATCCAACCTCTAAGTTAACTGGCAAAAATAGACCAAAGGCGAGAACCAGCACTGCAGTGGAGTATAGGTCTGCGTCAAACCGTTCTCTGCCGGCCAAGGTCTGGATGATACTGTAGATGAGAAGTAGGAAGAGGGCAGCAGTCGTTGAACGTAGTAACGACAGTCTTTTTATCTGTTTGGTTCCTAACCGCCGCAAAACTGCTCGCAAGAGCGGTAGCAACTGGATTGCGTGAATCGCTACTCCATGCGGAAACTTAACGGGACCATTAGCTCCGTATACGCTGGGATCTTTACCGGCCTCAACACGCCCAACCCCGTATACGTACAAGACGAACCCGATCGCACAGGAAATAAACAGGAAAAACATCCCTCCGTTCCAAGCGACCTTCTCGTCTACGGTCCCTTGAAAACCGCCGCAAAATGAACGAAATGCAAGTACGAGGATGCAGACTGTGACAATTGCGATTAGTACTGTCATGCTCAAATCAAGAAAAGCATCCAGCTGCGTCGAGCAATTAAAATGCGATTCGACACCTCGCCACTGCTGAAGAGTGATAATCCCAACTTCGGTAGCCATACATGATGCTATTACTACTGAGAGGAACTTGTCGATCCGCCAAGGCCTGAGCAGACTTAGCAAACGCCCGGTGGAGACGAGAGTCAGTCCACCTGAGACTCCGAATAGGATCGGTTTTCTCCACGAAGTGGCACCTTCCCAAGCCTGTCCAGAATTCAGCCAGACGCCGACATGCAGGACCCCAACCGCAATCAGCGAATAACCTATTACAATCTGGAACCCCGCACCTCTATTGTGTTGCATCGCCCAATACCCATATTAGCGTCACCTCCCCTTCACCAACCGGCATGAATGGGAATTTTCAACGTGGCACAGCGAGATTCCTACGTTTGAAAGGACGAAGGCAAGTGTTTCAGGCTGAACTGAATTCGATGCGGTTAAATAAACGCACAACTCCTTGCACTCAAGGGCGTTAATTCCTCACTTGATTAGCACGGCCGCTGATAGGGATTCCCGTCGTCAGCTTCAAGGCATCGCCGTCAAAGAGATGCTTCGTACACATCTAGTCAATTGTCGTTATCAATAAACAAAGTGACAAACAAATACTCAAACCAGTCGACTTGTGAATTCGTCGTCGCGACCAGTCGGAGGTTGGCGGTTCAAGAACGATTACCTCAGAGTCGTCGCTCGCTCCTGTTTTGGGGAGCATATCCTCCAAAAACTTTCAATTTATCCGACGCAAGCGAATGATCCCGCTCATTCATTATTCACGACGCAAGTTATCCGACAGGAGTGCACTCAATCGCTGCCTTCCGCTTCAACTTTTCCTTTCACGCAATTGCAGTGAGGAACAGCAGCGACATCAAAACTAATCGAAGAACAAGCACCCGCTGCAAGACCGATCAATCCACATCAAACACCACCAGCAACCGGTGTAAGTAGAAAAGAAATGACTCCCGCCTCTCCCAGAATCGGAGAGAGCCAATGACTACGCTTCTATTGGCTGATCGGCTCATCGGGGTGCAGTAGAAGACAGTCCCGCTGGAATAGATCGCGCCTTCATTTGCGAGGAAAATTGCATTAAGTACATTCGCAGGTGACAGGGCTTTGTCAATGCATCCTCAGTCGGATCGGTAAGGATGCGGTCATGTTAGAAATCGGCGACTCGGGATCCGAGTCCGTTGCGAATCAGCTCTGCTTCAAAATCCTCATGAGCTCGCAAAGAGTCGTCAAACTGCTCGAATGCACCGAAGTAGATGGCCAAGTCACGACCGATCGTACCACGATATTGCGCCGCTTCGACTTCCTCGCAAGTCTCATGCAGCTGTAGGTAAAGCTCTCGGTGTTGGAGCTTAGCTTTGCCGGCATCTACGAGTCCCAGTCCTGAGCTCGTCGGAACTCCGTCAATAAAGCCGTAGGTTTCTTCCAGAGAGAACTCCAAGGCAATGCTGTCACGGAGCTCGCCAAGTTTTGTAACGAATTGCTTCGAGTTTTCTAAAGTTTCATCCGCGAAGTTGAGCTCACGAAGGTCTTTCAACAGAACCCAAAGCTGGGAATTCGACTCCTTTACTTCTTGTAGAAAGGCAGCGTTGGCGATCGTCGTTGTCGTAGTACTGACGGTGGTCATGCTTTTGCTCCATGCGGGTCGGTGAGACTGAACACTGTCTAAGGCGAAGCTTCGGGGTCTCCAGCATTTGCCCCCAAGAAAAGGGGAGTAGAGGGACCACGGTGTAACTGGTGCCCAGATTTTTTCGGGCCTTAGGATCATCATTACTTATTTTCCTAGCCCAAACCCTAGCTTCCCACGTCTCTTTGGTAAAAGCTACCGTACGCCGAGCATAATCACGTTATCTAGTATCTCTCACCGGGCTGCCCCCCAAAGAAGGTGGTTCATCAGTAGGAGTGAACTTCGTCATAGCGGAGCGCAGGTAGATTCATGGCTGCTAGCTTGAGCTAGCAGAACAATAATAGGCAACCAATCAAAAGCGTTCTAAGCGGCAACCGCAATCCTCCGTCGGCCTTGAACCAGAAAAAGTTGGCCCGATCGGATAAGGAGATTGAGAATAATCGGGTTTGACGCGCGGCCAGAAACTCTGAAGCGCCCTGCCCAAAGCAGCGGGCGGCCTAGTAAATCAGAGAACGCTGCATTATCCTGCCGAACTCCTAGTGGGGATTAGGGACCTCTGATGGTATTAGAAAAGGATTAACAAGCATGCTGGACCCTGAGGAAACGGGCCAAGCTCTTGAGATCATGCTGATTGAAGACAGCTTGTTGGACGCTCGCCTGACTATCGAGGCCTTGAAGCACTGCGGAATTCATCAT
>PKCQ01000493.1 GCA_002862265.1 Planctomycetaceae bacterium
AGATAGCCAAAGGTTCTGGCTCCCTGAGCGGTGAATCCAAAGCGATCACATAGTGATTCCCATTGAAGAGAAACGCCTCCGAGTGACTCCACCAATTCTAATTCGAAGCAAATTCGAAGTGCTTCGGCCGCTTCCTGGAATCGAAGCAGGGCATAAAAGTTACCTTCATCGAAGGAATCTGAGTTGGTAGGCATTGGGGCTTCAGGTTTTGCGTTACGTAAGGTCAGCCGCCCGCGAGATTAAGCAACTTTCTACCCATCTAGCACATTAGGTTAGCAGAGCGAAGGCGTCAGGAGTTGCTTGAGCGACGCTATCGCTTGGCTAAGCGTAACGGTTACCCAATTCTGCCGGCAGCCCGCAGGCGTAGAGTCGGGCGGCGGTAGGATGGCCCTGTTGCTGGATGGGATGCGGTCACAAGCACGAGATCCCGCGATTCGAGAAAGGTCAACTTCGCTACTTGGGAGGGCTAGCGGCGTTGTTCTTGACTGCCCAAAGAAGCGTGAGCAGCGCCTCTTTTGCGTTGCCGTCGTGATATTCAAGCAGCTTCGTGTCGAGGTCACGGGGCCGGCCGTTCACCTCAGGGAACAAGGACACGACGTGATCAACTTTCTCTGCCCAGCTCAGCTCACTTGCACCTAGCAGTTTGTCCACAAAAGTCCGCTCGGCCGCAGTTGGCCGATTGCGGTGCACTACGAAACCAACAGATGGCATTTCGAGCACAAGTTCCTTCCCCTTGCCCGGTTTTTCTATGTTCGGCTGGGCCAAAGTCGTTGGCAGGTCAGCTAGCGTCGGAGACGATCCAGAAAACCGATTCATCATGTCCAAGGAACTCGCCAGACTGTTTGCGTCGCGACCAACTCCTAAAGAAAGTGGGACAGCAAAAGCTATCTCAGCAAGTTGTAGCTTCTCGAAGGCCTGATCAGTCTCTTCAAGCCACTGTTGTCTCGAAACAGAGACGGTTGCTTGAGCATACAAATCGGTGCTTGCAAGCCAGGTGACCAAAGATCGCACATCGCGACCATGTGCACGATACTGGGTCGCAAGCATGTCTAGTACAGCTTGCCGCTGCGGAATAGCAACTACATCGATACCTTGAACCTGGGGCACAAGGTGCCGACCGAATAGCAGTTTCCATGTCTGATTAACAACTGCTTGGTCCATCAGGGGTGAATCTGCAACCCAAGCAGCTAAAGCAGCTCGAGGTGAACCGGCTTCGGTTTTATCCCAATCAACCCCTCCTGGGATCTTAGCGGTCGCAGACAGCACTTGGCCATCAGGCAGAGTGTAGTAAACGACTGGTGATTTATTCGCAAAAATCTCATTTTGCTTGTCAGTCAATTTGAGAGAGCCGTCATCCGCGTTACGCCTGACCTGAACCCCATTAAGAAGAGCGACTATAGACCAGTATGATTCTTGCTTCGCCAGAGTTGGTGAAGTAGAAGATTTGTTGTCGTGACAGCGAACGCAGCTAGAGTTTGTGTTCAGTAAGTTGCTGCCCAAGCGATTCATCATCCGGTGCTTGTCACCTACTGCCAGCTTACGGTAAACAAACTTAGCAGCGACATCAAGCGGTAGTTTGGACTCCGTGGAGAGGTCTGCTTCAAGCACACTCTGAACAAACTTATTCCAATCCTGCCCACCTGAAATAGCTTCGCTCGCCAACTTCGTGAAGACAGTGCCATCCGCTTCCTCAAGTTCACGAGGGTTACGCACTACGAGAGCACTGGCTAACTTCTTTGCGAGAAAGGATGCCGCTTCAGGTGTTTCCATTAACTGCTGAACAAATGCGGCCTGCTGCAAATCAGGATCGATTTCGAGGCTTTCGCTCGTTTCAGTAAGAGATTCCGCGCCGATCAGATTGAGCAAAATCTTGTTCTTCAACAATGGCTCTGCGAGCCGGCCGCTAGCTTGCACGCCAATAGCGGCCCAAATCTCAGCGAAATGCTGATTGACTGACCCAACAATTGCTGAAGCCTCAAGTGGCTCAGCTATCTCCTGATTGATCGCAAGCTGCGTTTCTCTTTCTGGTTGAATACCACTTGGAGAAGTGTCGAATGGAAGGCTGTCTAAATTCAACTCTTTCTTCGGAGACTGTTTTTGTCGGGAGCCAGGATTGGCAGCACGTGCCTTTTTGGTGTTTGACGCTCCTGCCAAGTTTGTGCCGGGTGGCTGTTTGGGCCCACTTTCAAACTGTGTGGCTCCTCCGCCGCCTTCTCCCTCAGCGACATCATTGCCATTCTCCGGCCAGGCAGTCCAAGCGATTGCGGCCACAAGTAATGCAGCACTCGCGGTCAGGGCAGCGATCCAAGGAGAACGTTTCTCGGTGGACTGGAAGGACTTCTTGCGAGCCTGAACGGGCGGCGCAACTGGCGGCTGTGACAGAAGGGCTGCGTCAACGTAGGGGAGTTGGGTGTTCGTGGCGACTTTGGCGGTTGATTGCGCATCCTTTTCCGCAGCCCACGCAGCTTCGATCCGCTCAGATAAATCCGGCGGACTCGGACCATTGAGCATTTCTGCTGTCAGGTAGTCAAGTATTTGATCTGAGTATTCTTTACTCATGTGATCTTTCTTTCTACGCAGTCACGTAGTTGCGCTTTCGCTCTCTGCATCAGATTTTTCGCACCATGCTCAGTAATGCCCAGCTCTCCAGCAATTGTTTCACGAGTTGATTCGCCCGAAAACCGCAGTCGCAAAGCCAATCTGGCTCGCTCGGTCAGCCGTTCGAAGCAATCGGTCAAGGCATCTAATGCTGCGTTGCCTGAGTCGAATCCAGCCCATCGGACCCAAGCCGACTCAAATTTTTCAGCGTGTTCGGTGACCGTCATTCGGACATCTCGCCTTCGACGCGAGATAAACAAATTGTGTGCCACCCGTCGGAGGTAACTCGCGGTAGCCGCATCGCCGTATTGAGTGAACGGCTTTCGCATAATCTCCAAGAACGTGTCTTGCGTTAGGTCATCTGCCAGGGCTGGTTCGGCCCCCAATGCGCGGAGATAACGCCACACGGCAACTTGATGCCGTGCAACAAGTTCGGTTAAATCCAGTTCCACTTGCTCGCCGCCAGAGGAAGAGGCAGCTGTTTTGCTGTCCTCTTCCATCTTGGAAACGCCACCATTGGTCGCCACTAACACTCCTGGTTCTCTGAGGCAGTCTAGGCTCCTGAGGGCCTAAAGGGTCATCAAGCAATCAATTCCTTGATAATTTTACCACCATTTGCGATCTTCATTGGGCGACCGCTCTTGCTCTGGTAAGTCGTCTCCATATTAATGCCCAAGCCTTTGCAGACCGTAGCCATCATGTCTTCCGCAGAATAAGGCTCGGTGATAACTCGACGACCTTCCTCATCAGTTTCGCCAACTGCAAGACCACCATTGATTCCGCCACCACCGGCGACAACACTCCAGGATCGAGCCCAGTGGTCACGACCACCGTTGCCATTGATTGTTGGAGTTCGTCCGAACTCACCCATCCAGATCACGGCTGTGTTCTCAATAAGACCTCGTTGCTCAAGGTCTTCCACCAAAGCACTCATGGCTCGATCCATTTCAGGAAGACGAGTTTCCAGAGTTTGGTGAATGTTCTGGTGGTTGTCCCAACCGCCCATGTTGACTTCTATAAAAGGCACCCCAACTTCTACCAAACGACGTGCCATCAAGCAGCCGCGGCCAAAGCCCGTGTCACCGTAACGCTCGGTCATTGCGTCGGGTTCTTTGGAGACCTCAAAAGCTTCCATCTGAGCACTGGTCATCAAGTCAAATGTCTTTTTCAGAATCTTGGCGTGATCCATTGCCGCTGGACCACGATTTTGCTTGATGAAGCTGCCTTCGATCAGCTTGAGCGTTTCCATCCGCTGAGCCAAACGAGAGTCCGTTAACTTCATGTCCAAGTTGTCAATTCGGCCCGTGCTACTAACTGAGAACGGAGCCCAAGCCATCCCAAGGAAGCCGGGACCTTCGCTAGCACCACCAACGGACACAAAAGGAGGGATTTCAAGGTCTTCGCGGTTGGCCATCATTTCGTGTGAGATGACAGAGCCATAGCTCGGGTGCTCAATACTTGGATTGGGAACGAAGCCCGTGTGCATGTAGTATCTTCCACGCCCGTGATCTGCCTCGCGAGTGCTCATTGAGCGAACAATCGAAAGGTTGTGCATTTGCTTTGCAACCATCGGTAGATGCTCGCAGATCTGCATGTCACCAGTAGTTGAAATGGGCCGGAATGGACCTCCGGTGGAAGCACCAGGCTTCAAGTCCCAAAGGTCGATGGTAGCTGGGCCACCACCCATCCAAAGCAAAATTGCTGACTTATTCTGCTTCTTCAGTTCGTCAGCATGCACCCGGATCGAGTTCCCCATTGCCATGGCGGAACCAGCGAGCGCTGAAGCACCAGCCGTGTGCTTCATGAAGTGTCTACGGCTCATTCCTCGAGGAGTAGAGTTGTTTTGCCAAAGCATCGGGGATTCTCCTTGTTGAGTCTTCGCTCATCCGTGCACGCACACGGATATAAGGTTGTATCGAAATTACGATCCGGATTACTGCACTAAGATAAACTCATTGCTGTTTAACACGGCCCACCAAAGGTCTTGCAAAGCATCCGCTGTCTTGCCTGAGCGGACCCGCAAAAGCTGGCCCGCTATTTTCTGCTCATCCGCTGTGGCCTTGCGCGCCGCGTGCTGCAGCGTGCGTGGCGGC
>PKCQ01000188.1 GCA_002862265.1 Planctomycetaceae bacterium
GCTTCCATCGCTGCCGCCGTCAACTGCAAGCCACTAGTTCCGCAGCCAATGAGACCCAGCTTTTGACGCCTAATCACGGACGCAGCGCCGGCCGTTGCCGGGAGGGTGGAAGCAATGAGAAGCGACGATCCACGGATAAAACCGCGGCGGCTCTCGTTAAGAGGCTTACTCTGACTCATACCGATGCAAGAAAGCTCCGGCTAGGAGAATCGAGGAAAAAAGAAAACGCACAAAGCTGATTCAGTTGTGGAACGGGGGTATCCCACGATCGAAAAGTCTAAGTATGTCGTTGTCGTCGGCGAAATCAACTTTGTGCGTGCGAAGCGGGAGGGGGGAATACGGCAGTAGGGAAAAATCTAAGGTCTAATGAAGTATAAACTTTGCCTAAGGGATCTGGATCTTACTTTCACTACTTCGCCTGCCGCGGCTTGTACTGAAAGCAACCCTTATCAACGGCGATCGTAGAGACCTTAGCCGCCAACTACGCTCCATAGGCTACCCTCAAACATAAGTTTTACAAGAGCGATTTCAGCGGTTCCGGTAATTAATGAGGCCTTTAGGGACGTGGTTTGGTAATTATCCCGCTTTTGTGTGCCTTGAAGGCGCTTTAGACGCCCCGCGTTGCCCGGGCACTCCTGGGGTAGCTAAGATGCTCCCTCCTGCACGATTGAAGGAGGGCCAGCAAAGAATCTCTTTGTGAACTCCAATGGAGTAAAAATCGAATTCCATCTTCTTAAGCACCATTTTATTGACAGCAAATAAGTCTGAGCATGATTATTCGACGACGTATCTCCCGTCTGAAAGAAAAATCTGCAATGGTGCATAAACTCGGATTGTTCGTTCTGATCTTATGCTTTCAGCAACAAGTTGCGGCTCAAGATGGCCAACCGCAGCGAAAGCTCGTTATTGCTGGGGGCGGAAGCTTACCGGATTCTATCATTCGCAAGTTCCGCGAGTTGTCCGGGGAGCAACCACGACTAGTCGTGATTCCCACCGCCTCGAGCACGAAGCCAAATGACGTCGAAATTTCGAATTTGTGGCAGGAGCGAGGCTTCGAACAAGTCGAGGTGCTGCATACTCGAGATAAATCTCAGACAAACAAGGCCGAATTCTCCGCCGTCCTGAATCAAGCGACGGCCGTCTGGTTGGGGGGCGGTTCCCAAACTCGCATAGCAGATGCTTACTGTGACACTTTGGTGGAAACGCAACTGTTTGCACTTCTTAAGCGAGGCGGGGTGATCGGTGGGACTTCGGCCGGCGCTGCAATTCAAAGCAAACTGATGATTGCGGGCGGAAGAACCCAGCCGCGGCTGAAAACAGGGCTTGGTTTTTTGCACGAGTGCATCATTTACCAGCACTTTCTGGCTCGTGACCGACTGCGTCGATCCATTAGCGCGATCAAGCAGGAACCTCAAAAGATCGGGATTGGCATCGACGAAGGCACAGCCCTTGTCGTCGTCGACAACGCCGCAGAGGTTATCGGTCGCTCATACGTCTTGCGCGTTGAGTTACTGGAATCCGGCTTGGATATTCGCAGCTACGGAAGCGGAGAAAACGTACCGCTTGCAACGACCTCAGACGGCGATGAACGTTAACACAGATCGAATTCCGTCCCCGCTCGCAATGAAGCCCTTTTTCGGTCAGATATTCAGTGAAGCCGATTTTCGCAAAACAGGACGATACTCTTCAGATGCAGCGCGTGAGTAATCACACCACGCTTTTGGGGCGGATGCGTTTGGGAAGAACATCGCCGTATAACAGTCCTTTTTCGTTGTAACTGGAACCAAGCTGCTCACTTCTCTCTGGTTTTAAAACGCGTCGAAAGCAAGTTTTCGCAAACAACGGCTTCTCTCCGACCAAGCCAGTCAATCAGACTAACCTGAACGGCCGGTCCAAAGTGAAAACGGATTAGCATGATGAATGCCGTCATTGCGTTGCGACGATAACTTTAGCATCGGGAGAGGAAGATCATCGCCTGTTTACCAAGCAAGCACTGACGACTTCGACCGTACCAAAGCAGATTTCAACGGATTGAGCATTACACACGAACACACATAAGTCGTGAAGAAGGAGCGAGTCCAATGCTGGTGCTGTCGCGACATCGAGACGAGAGCATCATGATCGGAGATGACGTGGTCATTACCATCGTTGATATTCGTGGTGACAAAGTAAGACTGGGTATTGAGGCACCTCAAGACATTCCAGTTCACCGTCAAGAAGTTTACGAAGCGATCAAAAGAGAGAATCAAAAGGCGGGACAAGTTCAGCCTGGTGAGACTCGATCGCTTGGAAATCGACGAAGATAGAAACCGATCCTGGTGAAAAAACAGCAACAAATGGAGACGGGAGTAGAAGCACTCGTCTCCATTTTTTGTAACCCAAATACACAAAATCCATAGAACATTCCATAGCCATCCCGCCATGCAAAGCACATCTTTTCTAACAGACGCAATCCTCACTCTTGACCAAGCGTCAAAGATGGTTGGTGATATTCGCGCTACCTTGGGATTCGTCAAAACGGCTGGTGGGCTTACCGCGGAGCAGTTGCACAAGAAGCAGCTACGAATCGATAGCTACTTACAAGCTCTTCAAGAGCTAGTTAAAGTCACCGAGTTTGATTTTCAAGGCAAATCCGGTTCTCTTTGGAGCGGTTGCTTTGAAATAGAACACAGCGCGGCATCTGTCGCAGCCATCGTGGATTGCCAAGTGAGCGAAGTAGGATTGGTGGATGGAGCAGCAAGAACAATCGTAATCGACATCGAACAAAAAGCCCAACCTGCTGAGCTACTCATCCCCGAGGCCGCCTATGGTGCAGTGCTCGACGGAGATATCGTCTTCGAAGTTTACGGAAATCGTGGACACGAAACTTTTGGTTTCGAAGCCGGTTCAAGTACCAAGCAAATCTGTGCAATGATCAATCTGTTTTCCATCGATACCGGAATAGACGCAAAAATCACGCCCGCCGGACTTCGGCTCCGAAGTTTAGATTACGGCTCGGCGGCTTACGCTGAATTCTCGATTGTCTCAGAGCACGCCGCCGGAAAGTTGTCTGAGTCTTCCAATCAAGAGCGTGTCTACGGAAAGGATGCGTTTGCTTCGATCAATGGTATCCCAGCGTTGGCTGAAGCAAGTAGGCTGAGCGTTCAAACCACAAAAATTGCCTTGCAAATCCAGTTCCAGCAGGACTTCGAAGGGACTGCTCAATTCACTATCTCGGGCGGTGGCGTCCGGCTGGCCTCTGAATTCGCCTCAAGACAAGACACTCGTCTGGGCCTAATTTCGCTGCTGCCGTCGAAGCTCGGCGGCCCCAGCGGTCGACTCTACGAAACCGGCAGTGGGCAACAGCACGCACTTACAGAATCTCCAAGTCGCGCTTTCGATATCGCCACAGAAGCAGAAGCTCGAATCGAATTGCTGCGTGAGCATTTGAAGATACTGAAGGAGCGAGAGTTGGATGCATTGCACGAGCTCTGCAACCCAGCTCCATTAGGATCACAGGAAGTTACGACGCGAAGGTCATTTCCAAACTACGACCTGAGTTCACAAAAACACGAGGCAACGCCTGAACCGAAACTCTTTCCACAGATTCTTGTGCAAAGCGGCGCGTCGGTACTTGATTTTCCTGAGGCAGCTGAAGATCTCTTCACCCGTTATTAGGCTCTGAATATTCTCTCGAGCGGCTCGTGCCTCGTTGCTCACGGAGTCTATGTTTTGTCGCTCGTTTGGATCGAAAACGCCACGAATGACGGTGCAATCGGCGATTATCGCGACTCTCAACTCAGCTGTCCCGCCTGCCAAGCTTGGCTTCGTGATGAGATTGGGGAATCTCGCGGACATCGACGGCGTCAATTACACCACCACCTGGCGGATGCGATCCCTCTTGCTCTGCTTCGTATCCCCTCCCCTGCCCCGGCCAAGCATGCTGGAACCAAGGTGCATTCGGACGACCTTGAGCAGGTTGAGCCTGCTGTGCTGACTGACGCATAGCCTCGCGCAAACGCACTTGGAGAAGCTCGAGCGTTCCAGAAACGAAAACGAAAATTGCGAGAATAAAGAGTGGGAATATCGAAAAGTAGATGGCAGCGATGATGAACACGAGCGACATCCAGCGACCAACTCTTGCCGCGACCTCTGTTGCTCTAAGGTAACTCGTCTTCATTGCTAGAAGGCCACGCAAAACACGCCCACCATCCATTGGAAAGGCTGGAAGCAAATTGAAACCAAAGAGGAGGCAATTTGCCACAATCCATTGGGTAAAGATATCCGCTCCGCCTGGATAAGTTGGCGCACTTATTCCTGGCTTGATCCCGACTTGCAACAGCAGAAACAAAGCGACGGCAATCACTAAGTTAATGACTGGCCCGGCGAGAGCAATTACCAGTTCTTGTATCGGTGAATTCGGTAACCTCTTGAGCCGAGCCACTCCGCCGACTGGTAGCAAAGTGATGTCGGCGGTTTCAATCCCGTATCGTCGAGCCGCGGCCGCATGGCCAAACTCATGGGCCACAATCGCAGCAAAAATTCCTCCGAAAAACAGAGCCGCAACCGCCGCTGGACCTACGCCAGTTCCAGGACCTGAACCTCCTAGGATTGGAAAAATATAGACGAAGGCGAGGATCCAAAACGACCAATGGATGTAGACGCCGATGCCACGGAAGGATGCGATTTTCATTTTTCTAA
>PKCQ01000410.1 GCA_002862265.1 Planctomycetaceae bacterium
GATCATCGGCGTCAGCAGCGCTTGGTACCTCTCTCGAGCAGGTTGCGAGGTGATTGTGCTGGACCGAGCAAAGATTGGCCAAGCCTGCTCAGGTGGAAACTGTGGTTTAGTCTGCCCCAGTCACGTCCTGCCACTGACGGAACCAGGCGCCTTTAAATCAGCGGCACAAGCCATGCTTTCGCGCGGCAGTCCGTTTCGCATCCAGCCCCGGCTGGATCCAGCGCTCTGGAGTTGGCTTTGGAGATTCGCGAGACGCTGCAATCACAATTCGATGGTGCAGGCCGCTCACGCGATTCAAGCCATGCTGATCTCCGCCATGAGTGAGTACGAAAGCTGGGTCGGCGAAGAGCAAGTCGAATGCGAGTGGCAGAAAAAGGGCTTGCTCTTCACCTATCAGAACGACAAACCTTGGAACGAATACTCAGAAACGAACGACTTGCTCTCAGAGCACTTCGGCGAACCAGCACGCCAGCTCTCGGCTGAAGAAAGTGTCGAGATCGAGCCAGCTTTGAAGTCCTCCGTCGCAGGCAGCTGGTACTACGAGCATGACGCACACCTGCGGCCCGATAAGCTGATCGCCAGCCTGCGCGGTCAGCTTGAGTCGGTTGGCGTCGAATTCCTTGAAGACTGTGAGTTCCAGCAAGTCACCGGGAGTGGCTCAATCGCTGCAAGTATTCAAACGTCCCAGGGGCTGTTGTCGGCTGACCAGTTCCTCTTTGCCAGCGGCGCTTGGACTCCTCTCCTGAAGGAGCATTTGGGGTGTCGCGTTCCGATCGAGCCTGGGAAAGGCTACTCGATCACGATGCCGCGTCCGCAGATCTGCCCGGATATTCCGATCATCTTTCCTGAGCATCGCGTAGCTGTGACCCCCATGCAATCGGGGTATCGCTTGGGATCCATCATGGAGTTTGCGGGCTACGACGAATCGATCAGGCCGGAACGCTTGAACCTGCTTCGAGATGGGGCCGAACACTACTTGCAAGAGCCACATTGTGAACCCGAGCTGACGACCTGGTTTGGCTGGCGTCCGATGACCTACGACAGTGTCCCCGTGATGGACGTCAGTCCGCGCTGGGGAAACACGTGGATCGCGAGCGGCCACAACATGCTTGGCCTTAGCATGGCTCCATCTACTGGCAAGTTGATCAGTGAACTTATGCTTGGCAAGACGCCCCATCTGGACCCCGAACCGTACGCGCTGAAGCGGTTCGGCTAGGTTCTAGCTACCACTGTTTCATGCGAGTAAGTCTTCCGAAAGTGGGGATTCTTACTCCCTATCTGCTTCGCGACCGTGATTAGCCTCTAAGGCTGAAAAAGATCGACCTGTTGGTGAAGAGCGAATATAGTACACTACCAACCTTTGAGAGCAGGGAAATGCTCTTTTAACGTCTGCTCGAACGAACTTTGAAGAGGTTGCTACATGAGCGATTCGCAACAGGCACCTGCACTGCCTGAAATCAACGACACTTGGTTCTTCGGCCACCCCAAGGGCCTAGCAGTGCTGTTCTTTGCCGAGATGTGGGAAAGATTCTCCTACTATGGCATGCGGGCCTTGCTCATCTTTTACTTGACCAAACACTGGCTATTTTCGGACAAAGAAGGCGGCATCATCTACGGTGCCTACACTTCCTTGGTATACATAACACCGGTGCTCGGTGGTTACTTAGCCGACAAATACATCGGCCAAAGAAAAGCGGTGATGTTCGGAGCGGTACTGCTCACCTTAGGTCACCTCTTTATGGCAGTGGAGGGACCGGGCGGACAGGATACGTGGCACATCAACGTATTCTGGCTGGCTCTGGCGTTCATCATTGTTGGCTCTGGATTCTTGAAAGCCAACATTTCTGTCATTGTCGGTCAGCTTTACCCGCGGACAGATGTGAGGCGTGACGGTGCCTACACGATCTTCTACATGGGCATCAACCTAGGTGCAGCACTTGGTTCTATCCTTTGCGGATACATCGGTGAGAAAGTGGGCTGGAGCTACGGCTTCGGACTCGCCGGAATAGGCATGTTGCTGGGGCTGATCGTGTTCATTGTCGGCAAGCCCTTGTTGCACGGGCGTGGCGAATCGCCGGCCCCTGAGAAACTCAAAGAGCAAGTTGGTCCCGTCAATTTTGAATGGTTCCTGTATGCCCTAAGTATTCTGGCAGTCTTCGTCTGCTGGTGGCTTATCCAGAACCAGCAACTAGTCGGTTATTTGCTCGGGATCTGTGGGCTCGCACTTGTTGCCTATGTGATTCTTACAGCTGTGATTTCCCTGGAAGCACACGATCGAGATCGCATCTTTGCTGCACTCTTCCTGATCTTTGGGTCGATCCTCTTCTGGGCACTTTTCGAACAAGCCGGATCGTCGCTCAACTTACTGACCGACCGGATGGTAGATCGAAACATATTTGGTTTCGATGTGGCGGCCTCAGTATTCCAGTCAATCAATGCGATTTACATCGTCCTCTTTGCACCTGTGCTCGCTTTTCTCTGGGTGCGCCTTGGACGAATGGGGCTTGAACCTTCCGCTTCCGCCAAGTTTGGTCTGGGAATGATTCAGCTGGGTGCTGGATTCTTAGTGTTAGTATTTGGTGCTACGCAAGCCGGGTTGGGCGAGTTGACTCCCGTGATCTATATCTTTTTGATCTACCTGCTACATACCCTTGGTGAACTGTGCCTTTCACCTGTGGGCCTAAGTGCGATGAATCGCCTTTCCCCAGCGAACTTGGCGTCTGTCATCATGGGAACCTGGTTCTTTGCGTCCGCTGCAGGAAACTATGCAGCTGGACTAATCGCGAGTGCGACAGGCTCGGGCAGCCTTGAAGGCGGCTCAGAGGAAATGGTTCCAGGCAGCCAAGAAGCCATCGACTACATGACAACCGTTTCGAACGTCTACACTACGATCGGATGGGTAGCAATTGCGGCGGGCGTTGCTTTCATCGTGATTTCACCCGGCGTAAAGTGGCTGATGCACCTTGATACGTTGAAGGACGCAGATGAAGCGGCTGCCTAGTATCGGCATACTTTTTTCGTGAATACTACAGCCTTCCTTTCCCGGAAGGCTGTTTTCATTTGTGGCGTTGCTTAAATCACAAGTGCACCTGAGCGACGGCAGAATCGACGCTCATTGCGACGAGCTTAGACTTCCGCAACAGTCTCTGTTGGGCGCACTGCGAACCACTTGAATGTCAGCTTGTCTTAATTCGTTGGCAGAGCAATCTCGACTTGATCTTGCAGATCGCAGCAGCCCTTGGCAAAATATCAACTTCGCCGGAGGATATCCGAATGGTTAGGAAGCTGATTCGAAATCAGTCGCTGGTCCGCCAGTTGCGGGTTCGAGTCCCGTGTCCTCCGCTCAATAAAAACAAGGGTGAAACGCACTTCTCAAAGCGTTGCACCCTTGCCTCATTTTAAACAGCTTGACGTGAATTTCGATGTCACGGCATATCCTCTTAAAAGCAACTAACGATTGCTTCCGCCGGCAAGCCTTGCCAGAGAATTACGGAATCAGGCAGTGTTCTTGGGTTAGCGACATTCAACGGTAGATTTCGACCGCGATAATCTTGCGTATCCTGCCCTCAACAACGACGACATCCCCCGTCCTCAGGTCACGAACTCGCTTCTTAGCTTCGCATTTGATCTTGGGACGTTGAGTATCTTTGCGCCAAACCATTAACCGTGGCACCGCTCCTTTGAGGTCTTTGAAGTGAAGCAAGATTGCGTGACAGTTTTCAATTGTCACGTTTGCTGAGCAGTACCGATCCCTAGCTATGTTGTCACCGTCCATAACTGAATCGTCGGCCAGTAGGGTGACACCTTTGGTCCTGAGAAGCATTTGAAACAGACGGCTCGGGCTCCTTTGGGGCTTCTTCTAGCTGAGATCGCTGGCGACATCTCGTCAAACAGAAATTTGAACGTTTATCACCCACTCACAAAAAACGTGAATAACGGATATTTACCGCAATATTAAGCGCAATGCGAAACCCTAGGCTGCATCAGTTCGTGTGGCCTCTTTCGGCTCTTGCGAATTGATGACCGACATCCTTAGAGGGAAGCGTGAATACACTCCAAAAGATTATCGTTTGGATTGCCGTCTGTATTTCATTTGGCGGCTGCTCCACAGACAAGAGAAATAAAAACACAACAGATGGACAAGCAAGCGCTGCGACTGAATCGGATGCGTCCGAGGAGTATCTGCGTGGCGAGAAGTACTACTACGGGCGCGGCGTGGAGCAGGACTATGCGGAGGCGGTGAAGTGGTACCGAAAGGCAGCCGAGCAGGGGGATGCGAGATGTCAGAACAGCCTAGGTCTTATGTACTACAACGGGCTCGGCGTGGAGCAAGACTACGCGGAGGCGATGAAGTGGTTCCGAAAGGCAGCTGAGCAAGGGCTTGCAGATGCCCAGAACCGCCTGGGTCGCGTTTACTTCTACGGCGTGCCGCAGGACTATGCGGAGGCGGCGAAGTGGTTTCGGAAGGCAGCTGAGCAGGAGAATGCGGAAGCTCAGTTCAATCTAGGTGTTTTGTACGAAGACGGGCGCGGCGTGGAGCAAGACTACGCGGAGACGGTGAAGTGGTACCGCAAAGCAGCTGAGCAGGAGAATGCGGACGCTCAGTTCAACCTAGGTGTTTTGTACAAAGACGGGCGCGGCGTGGAGCAAGACTACGCGGAGACGGTGAAGTGGT
>PKCQ01000607.1 GCA_002862265.1 Planctomycetaceae bacterium
TTTTTTTTCGGTGAAACGAAAAGCTGTCAACCTTTTATGTTTGGGTTGAAAGGAATCCGCTAGGACTCATCGTTTTCTGGAGCCTCGAGAACGCTTGTCTGCTCTTGATCTTGCGTTTCTCGAGGTGAATTAGGCAGTGCAAAGACTGAAAGCCGAGTCCACGACCAGAACCACAGATAAACAAGCCCCCATCTGCTTGCAAACCTCTCCCAAACAAGACTAGTCTTTTCCCGGCAACAAATCGATTTTCTGCTGGGTCAAGAGTGCACTTGCTGCAGCTTGCAACTCAAACGTCGAAGTTCAAACCTGGCCCGCTATCCGCCGCCCTGCTGCTATGCGTATCCTCGGAATTTGTCCTCGAATCCGAAAAGAAGGTGTTTGCATCATCGCAATCACCGCCCTACGCATCCGCATCCTTTTCTTAGGTGCTTTCTTCAAACGGGTGACGATCGACCCGAAACATCGCACTTTAACCGTTGCCTCAAGGTACTTTTGGCTGCTGAAACGCAAACGCAAGTATCATTTCAAGGAATTGGAAGCGATAACCTACGGCTATGAGGACTGGAATGACACCTCATGGGTTTCATTCTCTCACGACAGTTTTGACTGGTTCACTGTCGGGATCAAACTTCGATGCAATCGCGAGTTTACTTTGTTCAACTTTATCGGCGATGGAACCTTCACCAACAACGGGCCGCTCCCCGAATGGATGTATTGGGACGAGTATGTCACTGACTTTTCGGGTAGTCAGGAAAAAGAATCGCGTTGTTTCGTCGATCTCCTATGCCAAATGACCGGCAAGAAGGTCGTTCCGCCCAACCCATACGCCGAGGGCTAAGCGGTACTGACTACAAGTTTTCTCCGAATTCATTAAGATGCTGGACGATATCTGTGCTAATTACCTTTTTTCCGAGATGCTCCCATGGCTCACGGCCGACCTAAAATGGATTTGCCAGAACCTTCCATCAAGCCTGCGAATGGCTGGCACTGTTCGCACCTTTTTTATCATATCGATCGTGCCGAATTGAGCCGACTGTCGCAGGAACAGCGTGAACAAGGCGTGCGAGAAATGGCCGCAGCACTGGACTCCACCGCGGAAGACGCGCCAACTCAGATGCAGCGCTTCATCATCAGTGGTCACAAAGCAGATTTTGGTTTGATCCTATTTGATCCCGACCCCTTGAAGATCGACGGGGTCCACCAAAAGCTGCTTCAAAGCAGCCTCGGACCTACCATTCGCCCGACCTACTCATTTGTCTCACTGACGGAAATCTCAGAATACGTCCCTTCCCCCGAACAGTATGCTCAGCGGCTAAAAGCAGGCGGAGAGGATCCAGATTCGCCCGCCTATGCTGCGAAGGTTGCAGCCTACGAAAAACGCTTGCCCATCATGAACGAGCAGCGATTGACGCCAACGCTTCCCGAATGGCCATCGATGTGCTTTTACCCAATGAACAAAAGCCGGAACGTGGGAGCGAATTGGTTCACGACTCCCTTTTCTGCTCGCAACTCAATGATGGCCGAACACGCACAGAGTGGAATGGCTTTTGCCGGTCGGGCAACGCAAGTCATCACCGTATCACTCGGTATGGATGACTGGGAATGGGGCGTCACGCTTTGGGCCCGCTGCCCAGACTACCTGAAAGATATCGTGTACAAGATGCGTTTTGATGAAGCCAGTGCGAAGTACGCCGAGTTCGGTCCATTTTACGTCGGCTATCTTTCGTCAGCCGAAGACATCGCCATACACTGTGGCTTGAGCCGGTAAGAAAGAGTCCGCAACAGGGGATCAAGCAGCTTCGCTTGAGACTTCAGCGGTGTTCGTTGAATTGGCGTGCAGGCTTCGGAGAATATACTCAGCTGCTCGGTCCGTTGCACCAGGCTGCCCGTACTGCTGAGTAAGTTCGCGCAGTGCATGCTTTTGTTTTGAGTGCTCAGCTGGATCGCTAAGCAATCGTTCCAGCGCTTCAGTACAACTATCGATCGCCTTTTGACAACTCGAACCAACGGCCAAGAATTCAGGCATGATCGTTTGCTCGGCGATGAGATTTGGCAGAGTAATGCTTGTTAAGTTCGTCAAGCGTTTGGCAATGGTGTATAGCGTACGACTAACGTGATACAGCACGACGGCAGGTGTTCGGCGAGCCATCATCTCAAGGCTCACAGATCCGGACTTCATCAACGCACAGTCTACCAACTCGATCACTTCACTGGTTTTGCCAACACAGAACTCAATAGGCAGCGAGCAATCTTGTTCCGATAGGAGAGCCTGGCAACGCATTCGGTGCTCTTCACGTAAACAGGCCACCATGAACTTCGTATCCGCATGTTTCGGGCTCAGCTGCCGAATGATCTCAAGCTGCATCGGCCAAATGTTTTCGACTTCGCGCGTTCTTGAGCCAGGCAGTACCGCAACAGTCCTCTTCCATCGCGAATTGCCCACGCTTTGGTGCTGAGCAAGAAACTCAGAATCCAGTTTCTCGCTGGAGAGGTGATCGAAGAAGGGATGCCCCACATACTCGGCCGATAAACCGTGATCCGAAAACCACTGCTTTTCGAAGGGCAAATTGCAAAGGATGTGATCTACGAATCGCCGCATCTTTTTGACGCGCCACGCTCCCCATGCCCACAGTTGAGGCGGCAAGTAGTAATAGACCGGGATTCCGGCATTTCTCGCTCGCTTGGCAACGTGCCAGTTGAATCCCGGAAAATCCACCAAGAGTACAGCGTCTGGCCGCTGGCTGGCGAAAATCTTGCTTGCGCGGTCTGCGACCCGAAAGAACTCCCTCAGTTTTGGAACGACTTCGACAAAGCCAACAACTGCCAAGTCAGTCAAGGTGTAGTCCAACTCGCACCCAGCTTCGGCCATTCTCGGCCCACCAAAGCCTCGAAACCTCACTCCCTTGGCGGACATGCTCTGCATCAGCCGAGATGCATGGAGGTCGCCGCTGGGCTCACCAACGGACATAAAAACCGTTGGATTCTCAGGGATTGGATGCGTTCTGGGGCTCACGAACTGGTCTTTGGCAAAAAAGGCTTATTTCTACTTTGTGTTCCGGAATACAGGAAACAATTGGCCAGCGTCCATATCATGGTCATAACCGGTAGGATAATTATCCTGCTGGATGCCGTAGGCCCGCGAGTCAGCAAAAAGGTTGCCTGATTTAGCGAATCTGCACAAGATGGAATCTCCGCCACGGATTGTGAACTTGAACAGATTCTTGAAAAACTTGTCAGCACGTCTTCTTCGACGCTCAGCACGTCGTAGATTCCAGCGCGGCTGGGCGGTGGGTCGCTCAGAGATTCACGTCTCATTGACGCTCACGCTCTTTCTTCTCAGCATCGGGACGCTGATAATCAGCTTCACCCCGAGTTACTCCGAGTTTCGTGCCGTCGCCGTAACCTTACCACTGATCTGGTTGAGCTCTCTGATTGTCCGACTGGCGGCGCAGCAGTTGGCGATTGGCGACTTCTGTCACGACTTTGATACAACACTTTGCCCGACTGGAAATATTCAAACGGACTACGAATATCTTCCTCCTCGAACTATCCTGGCCTATGCCACTTCAGGACAACTTGCCTCGCTTGGCTTGATGTCGGTTGCATTGCTTGTCAACGCCGCGGTCATGCCGACTAGCTCAGGCGAAATCACGATCGACGAGCTTCTAGACTTTCAAGGTGGCTGGCACAGCGTAGCTTGGGCTACTCAGATTTTCTGGGTCAACCTATTTTTGTTCGTGCTGCATCTTTTGCCCACAATACCCTTCGATTTAAGGGCTCTCATTTTTTCGGCCCTCAGCTGGCGTAGCCGAACTGCTTTGGAGCCTTATGTTTTTCGGGGCATTGGTGCACTCAATTCCCACTTAGCTGCAGCCTTGGCTGGCGTCGGGCTGACTACATTCAGCATCAGCATGTTATGGAATTCAGCGCTTGATGTTTGGTACGCTTTGCTAGCCGCAGCGGTCTACCTGTTTGTTGCCAGCCGCTGGGAGCGTTCACGCGCCGAAGAATTGGAGGCTCAGTACGTCCCTACGCCACCTCGCGAGTACATTCATGCTGGAGTTCCTCGAGAGCAAAGTACGCCAGCACCACACCTTGATCTCGAACCCGACGAAGCAGAGTTTGATCCGGTCGATTTGATCGCCGGTGATACGGTAGTTCAGGATAAATCGCTTGACCCAATTCAACGCGAGCATGGGCAATCTGAAGCGGATTCCGAATTCGATGTGGATGACTTGCTACGAAAAGTTCACCGAGATGGCTTCGGCGGACTCACTGATGACGAGCAACGCGCTCTGCGGTGGGCCAGTAAGGAAATGCAGGAAAAGCGCGAATCTCACTAGGCTCGCGTAAAACCTTTGGCTTCGGCACCCTCTATTCCCTCAGCCAGTAGTGAGAATTGCAGCTTTTCACGATCAGCCTGAGGCTGCTTGCCATTCAGATTTCGGCATGCGGAATCCAGGCTTGGAGGTATAATCGCCCTCAACCGTTTTCAATTAGCCGTTTTCGCTGCAATCCGCTGACCTTTCCAGTATCTCAAGATGCCTTCGATCCCACTCCCAATTGTTGAAGCAACCGCTACCCAGCCTACCTCCGTTGAACCCCCCAAGGTCTAGGTTGCGGCGAGCGAAGCGAGCTCTGCCAA
>PKCQ01000698.1 GCA_002862265.1 Planctomycetaceae bacterium
TGCTCAGGCACAACAACAAGCTCAGGCGTTCAGGGAACGTTCTGAGCTACTAGCCCGTCAGCTCGAGGACGCAACGCAGCAGAATAAGCAGTTGCTGGCCAGCAGTCAAAAGTATGCCGACCAGGCAAAAGCCATGCAAGCATCGATGACTCAGATGGAGGAGTCGATGCGATTGCGTGGCGGTGCTCGCTTGACAGCCAATAACTCGCTCAATCGCAGTACCATCTCCGGACTGCAGATTTCTGGGGCAGAGATTATCTCCGAAGCAGACTCGCTGCGGATTCGCATGAGTAGCGATCAGCTATTTGCGCCTGGGGCGAGTCAGTTAAGCCCATCTGCATCATTGACCCTGGACCAAGTCGCTGTAGCTTTGGTTCGGTCTTACCCTCGTCAGAGAGTTTCCGTCGAAGCTCACACTGATACCACTACTGTGCCAGGTGGATACCAGGGCCTTGCTCAATTGGCGAGCGCTCAAGCTCAGGCGGTAATCAACTATTTAACGCGTCGTGGTGGCGTGCCGACACAGCAGCTCTCCTTGTCAGCTCATGGCCCGAACCGCCCCATCGCCGACAATCAATCGCCTAACGGACGTAGCCAAAACCGTCGCATAGAAGTTGTCGTCTCGCCAGAGACTTATTAGTGCAACGAATCGAGAGTTCTTCCCGAATCAGCCGCCGCGTTTTGGTTGACGGAATGGGCTTCAGAAAGTGCCCCTCGGTGACGCGTATCTCGCGTTAACGTTTCACGAATATCGGTGACCTTGAAAGAACTGCCGATTCCACCTGATTCGCAAATCGCGGGCATTGCTGTTGAGGTGGCCCGCGGTTGGATCCTTGAAAGCAAGCTGCAATGCTAACCTCTGTCGTCGATCTGGAGGGGCACGCTCGAAGTCAGGGCATGTTGTTAGCCGACGTTGCCGCCCATGTTCTGAGCCGATCTCTCCGGAATCCGATATGCCTCAGGGGCATGTTCACAGGATTATCACAAAACGGCTGTTGGATAAACTTCATGGGCCCTCTGGCAATGACTCAGTTGATTTCTTCGAAGATCGATTCATGAGAAGGTAATTGCTGCCTGGTCAAAGATTTACCAGCCGAATGATCGTTGGGGATACGGCAATCAAATATCAATACTTCCGTTGAACGAGTCTCAAGTGAGTAAAAATTCAAGCGAAATCGATACCAATTTTGATAGTGATGAAGAATTGCTGGCTGAGTTTGGTGATCTCTGGGATGCGGCGGAAGGGTTGTGGGATCGCTACCAAGATGCACCGGCGTTTGAGCGATATGTCAGCGCAGATTTCTTGGAGGTCGCAAGGTTATTGGTGAAACTTCGTGAGCAAGCCTTTGTGTTTCTCGAGTGGGGATCTGGCTTGGGCGTTACCACAATCATGGCAAGTCGACTTGGATTTGAAGCTTACGGCATTGAAGCAGATGGGACTCTCGTTGAGCACTCGGAAGAGTTGGCCGATGCCTATGGACCGAAGGCACGATTTGTTCAGGGAAGTTTCATTCCTGATGAATTTGAGTGGCGACCTGCGGATCACGATGAGGTGAATCGAACGGTGATTGACCTTCCAGCGGGCTATGCCGAACTCGATATGGAGCTTCGCGACTTCGATTTAATCTACGCCTACCCTTGGCCAAACGAGCATACGCTTTATCACAGCATAATCCGTCAGTTCGCTCGTTCAGACGCGTTGTTGCTAAGCTATGATGCTAGGGAAGGGACCGAGATTGTGACTTTCGGAAACGATTGAGCTTGCAACGTTTATCTGCTGTCCCCAATCACTATGCTCATAGCAATATCATAGAGGTCATCCTTGCAATGTTCAGTCAGCTTCGCAGAATCAATTGAGAATTCAGGTTTCCAGTTTTCGCTGCTGCGGCGATTGGCATATGGTTATTGGTGTTTTCGTCTTTGCAAACATGAGCTGACAATGGTAGGCAGCCTCATGGCCGTCAACATCAGGGCGCGTTATCGTTTCGAAAACTGGCAAGAGTCAGTATCAAGAAGGAACCGCCAAAGTCTAGCGATTCTGACATCAATTCGTCGTTGAAGGAAAGGACTATGAAGGAGATCGGTAATCGTTTCGATTCGCCAGCGAAGACCGTACAACGGCAGGCAAGATATTCGAGCGGTGAAATGAAGTAGCAGTCTTCTACGATCCATCGAATTTCAATTGATGTGTGATCGATCCTCTGTCGTCGGCATGGCGGAACTGTGTTGTATTGAATTCTTTGGTGATGTTTCCTGTAGCACTGAGTTCACGATTCAGAAAAATGCCGAAGTCGTCGCAAAAATAGTAGAGCTGCGTACAAGAGGAAAGCTGAGTACCACTAGGACTAGCAGGAGCAAATTGATAGACCTAGAACAGCTGATCTTCGTCGTACTAATTCTGATTCAGTTTGCGGGATGAGTGAATCGCGAGAATGCCGCCATGAAACGAGTGATTCTTGCTGACAAGGGAGATCTTGACCGAGATAAAGAGCAGCTTGCCAGATGAATTGAGCAAGCAAGACCGTGCCTCTACGTTTAGAAGCTAAGCGGAACGATCTGCTGAAGTTTGCCTGGATGATTGCCTAGAGGACTGTGCGGTAGCTTATGCCGAGCCTCGCGCGAGAACCGAAATTCTTGTAGCAAATTTGGCTGCCTCGCCCTCGCGTTTGACGACGGTGACACAAGCGTGCCTCAATGGATTCGCTGGCCTTCCTATGGACAAGCCTGATGAGCAGTTCGAAGGACTCAAGGCTGCGTGCGTGGAACTAGTACTTGCGTCTGGAAAGCTGGGTTCAATTCTATTCATGCGCAAACTCAAATAACGATTAACCCTCGTCTACCGATCGAGGTCGAAGCTTCTCTGCAACATGTTACCTTTCGATTCGCAGTTCCCTTTGCTCTTTCGCGAGCGAGAACTCCAGAGCGAACGGCGCGAAGGGGATGATTGCGCAAACGAAGACCAAGGCGGGACGCCAGACTGACCATCTGAGTCGAAGTTTGGCAAACACAAGTGCAACAAGAAGACCGCAGAAGATCACACCGTGAATCATCCCTGGTACCTGAATCGCCTCTTCATCACCCATGATGCGTTTAGAGTAAATGGCATGAAACAGCAGGTAGATAAAGGACAAGCCGTCCAGCACACTGAGGGTACGAAGAACGCGAAGTGAAAACTCGGACATCAGGTTCGGCAGTGTTTTTAGGAGACGAAATGGGGCAGGGGGAGTAGAGCCTACGCAGTGCAGAGAGCTCATACCAGGGTTAGAAAGAACAGTACTCTTCGTGGGCATCGACTAGCAGGCTTCGGTTTGGCTCGGCCCCAGTCCAGCGTTGGAAGTCGTATTCATCGATCGCAATTTTCAAACTGTGGGAGGAAATCGATTGGAACGATGCCAATTCAGTGAGTTCCTGGGGCAACGATGAGCTCGGATCCCACACCGCAACCTTGTCCCAGTTTTCAGGCTCAGCAGTCGCCAATGCGCCCAATGCCAATTGCGAAGGTTGGATGATAACGACTTGTTCCGACGACTCACTCGCAGCACCCAAGCAGTTGGGCAGTTGGTCTACATCAGTAAACGCGACGGGCTGATGCAGCGACGTTTCGCTGCGTTCTAACCATGTTTCCAGGTCCTCTTCAGACTCGCCAGCGTCGAGCCAGAGTAGCTTCGCGGGAGTTTTCTTGAGCAAAGGTAGGATACTGCTTCTTTGCTGGATAGAATCGCCGCAAAGTAACACAGTGCAACAGGACCAATCTACGCTGGAACTTAGTAACTCAACTAGGGCAGGTCCGAGGGAATGCCAGCCGATCCAATTATCCCCTTGATCAAGGGCCGCAGAAATCGCGCCGACGAATGCAACATCCGCATTGTCGTTTAGGAAGCTACTCTGTCCTGCGGTATCGAAGGGCTGGCCAAAACGAATTGCTCTGAGACGCAAAGCTTGAATGCCAGCAATGGCTTCTTCGAACGATTCGGATTGGATTTGAGCGGTGATGACTTTCCAATCCAGATTCGCACTGCCAAATAGACGCTCCATGACAAACTGGGTTGGATCCGAATACTCGTCACCGCACAGGCAGCAAAGCACTGGTTGAGTCTTCTGTTCCATTGGGAAAAATTCACCTGATCAGTGAAAAGTGGAAGCTCGAAAATGTTTTGGGGCTGGACTAGCGGGCGATTGGAGCAATGCTATCTACAGATTGCGAAGCTCTCTTGACACGTTACTTCAGCTACTTGGCCGCAAGCCTCGCCTATGCTACCCCTTCTAACAATAACGGCATGTGGGTGGCGGTTGAATTGGCCCTAAGGTTCGGATTATTCGGGTTCTAGCAAACATTTTGACCAGCACCTGCCGATAAGCCACTCTGTAACGAGTTTTCGGTTAACACCGGATGTACGTCGTGCGGCCGCGATGCGTGGCAACGACAAGCGAATACACGGATGATGTGCCGGCGGAGAGAAATCAATGAGAATGCTCAGTGGTACTAAGCACTGGCTGATAGTGGGGCTAGCTCTCCTGGTAAGTGCCCAGGGATGGATCAGCACTGCAGAGGCCCAACAAAATGTTCCAGGCTCGCTTCCAGCCTACGGTAGCCAATACGGGGCCATGACGGCAGGCTTCACCCCA
>PKCQ01000700.1 GCA_002862265.1 Planctomycetaceae bacterium
GTTGAGCCAACATGGCTTGAGTCAGTCCCAGTTCGGCGGCCCGCGGCTTGAGACTAAGCTCCAATTCGTCTTGTCCATAGTTGACACGAGCCCACGCGTCGCGGATGCCTTCGTAGCCTTCAAGCATCTTTTTTATTTGCTGCGCGACTTCTGCTTTTTGAGGTGAAGCGGGACCACGAAGTTCCAAGTTTAAAAACTCGTCGTCGTTGTCATCGCCTTTGTCTAGATTTGACTCGGCATAGATTCGGAAACTTGTCGCCTCAGGAATCTCGCCGACTAACTCCTTCAAGCGATTCGCAATTTCATTGTTCTTCGGCCCGGGCTCAGATCTCAGATCCGGCGATAGGATTTCGACTGACAAATAGCCACGAGACTTGTCGTAGCTTCTGCCTGGAGAGCGTGCACCTACTGTTCGCGAGACATTCAGAATGAGTGACTGGCCTGTGCCGTGATCGACGAACTCATCTCTCAGTTGCTCAATCGCCCACTGCAGGCGATCCATGTATTTGGCTGTCGTAGCCAACTGGGTATTATCTGGCAGGTCGAGCATGGCCGTGATTCGCTGCCGATCGACCGAGGGAAAAGACACAAAACCCAGGCGTCCGCCCCAGCAATAGCCAGCCATGCCCAAGGCTATGGCACAAAAACTCGCGATGACGGCTGCTCGATTACGAACAGCCATTTCAAGTGATGGCCTATAGATACGCTCGATAAAGAGCTCGAGTCCGCCTGCAATACTTGATTGCATGCGAGAAACGAACCCTCGACGTTTTTTCAGACGTAAGTGTTTTAAGTGAGCCGGCAGGATGAACTTGGATTCTATCAACGAGAACAGCAACACCGACGCGACAATGGGCGGAATCTGCTTAGCAAAGTCGCCCCAAGTGCCGTCAAAGAAGAGAAGCGGTATAAAAGCGACCATCGTTGTCAAAGCACCAAATGTCACGGGAGTCGCGACTTCATGCGTTCCTTCAATGGCAGCTTCGGCGGGCGGCATGCCCTCCTTGATTTTGCTGTAGACATTCTCGCCCGTCACGATCGCATCGTCGACGACAATTCCAAGCACGATGATGAATCCGAACAGGCTCATCACATTGGCGGTAACACCCATGTAAGGCATAAATAGGATGCCCCCAGCGAATCCGACTGGGATTCCGATTACAATCCAAAATGCGAGGGCAGGCCTAAGGAACAGCCCTAGGACGATCATCACCAGCAAACTGCCTTGCAGCATTGACCACATCAAAGTGCTCAACCGCCCGCGGATTGAGCGAGACTCGTCATCCCATACAAAGAGCTCGATACCATCCGGGAAGAGAGCCTTGCTGTTTTTAACGTACTCCTGCACCTTGTTCGAGATGTCGATGGCGCTTTCGTTTCCAGTCCGCATGATCTCGATGAACATTGCAGGACGACCATTGAACTCGACGCGTTTGTCGCTGTCTTCAAACCAGTCTTTGACTGTCGCTACGTCACCCACAAGTAGTTCGGAGCCGTCGACGGAACGAATCGGCACATTCTCGAATTCTCCCGCAGAGTAGGCTTGCCCGCGAGTTCGTACAATGAAAGTACCACTGTCGCTATCGATCGCACCGGCTGGCAGATCGATAGAGAACCGGCGAATGGCATCAGCAAGATCTTGAAATGAAAGGCCATATGCCTGCAGTTTTTCAGTGTCGGCTTCGATGGCAATTTCTTGTTTACTGTTTCCTTGGATCTCAGCGCGGCTGATGCCATCGATTTGAATAACGTCCTCATAGATTTTACGAGCAACATTGCCCAACTCATGGCGGGATAGATCGCCCGTTACTGCAATATTAAGTACTTCGAAATAACTGGTTGAGTCTGGAATGAAAATCCGCGGACGTTCTGTCTCGCTTGGAAAAGTGTTGATCGTGTCAACTCGGCCTTTGACGTCATCGAGCAGTGCACGCAAGTCGACGCCGGGTTTTGCTACTAAATTAAAGCGGGCTTCACCACGCGATCCGTCAGCATTGAGTCTGTCGATGCCTTTGACACCCTCCAATGCCTCTTCGATAGGAATCAGGATGGCTTGCTCGACATCCTTTGCGGTCCCTCCACGGTAAGGCATGGTGATCTTCACTGTGTTCCAGCTGAGTGCTGGAGTGACTTCCAGTGGTACCCGGTAGATGGCGGTGAAGACGCCGGCTACTAGGATGCCGAGCATCAAGAAGTTCGCCGCGATACCGTTGTTGGTAAACCACCGAATCATGGAACCAGCCTTTCACCGACTACGAAGTTAGTTCGTAGACGCTTTCTTATCTTGTTCCGTTTGATCAGCGGCAGCGGCGAGTTCAATGTCTGGAATGATCTCTACTTTCGCTCCCTCCGGCGCGTAAACCAAGCTGGTTGTCGAAAGCGAGTTTCCGTCAGCAATACTCGCGTCGCGAACGATGACATATTCCTCGTCCGACCAAACTGCTTCAATGGTCTTAGTGGAAATAGTCAGCTTTTGATTGTCCACAAGGTAAATCTTGTCGAGTTGTCGAACCGCAGAACGGGGCAGGGCGACCACTTCTTGAAGGGTAGCACCTGGGATCGCAGCTTCGACAGGCTGGCCGATTCTTAAGGTGGCTTTGTTCGTCTTCAGTCCGAAAGGATCTTCGATTCGAGCAATTGCAAAAAGCTCGAGCGAGTTGACATCCAAGGTGCCTTCGGTACGCACGATCTTTGCCTTCCAGCGGTCTGGACTGTTTTCGCTTATAGCATCACTGAGTTCGATCTCGACGGCAGGTTGATTCTCGTCTTCGGGCAGGTTGAGAAACTGAAGCTCGCGGCTGGAAACGGGCAAACGGACTTCAGCCAGTTCGACGGAAAAAGCAATGCCGAGCGAAGTACCTGCTCCGATGGACTGACCAAGTCCAACAGTCTTCGTTCGGAGTCTGCCATCAAAGGGGGCATGGATTTTCGTACGAGCAAGATCACGTTTGGCTTGCTCCACTCCAGCAGTTGTTGTACGCAAGTTCGCAGCGGCTTGTTTCTTATTTGCGCTGGCCTGCATCACTTCCGCTTCAGAGACGTTGTTGGATTTCAAAAGTTCTTCGAGCCTCTGAAGTTCTTGCGTAGCGAGTTCGAGTGTGGCTTCCGCTCCAAGCTTGCTAGCTTCGGCAATTTCCAAGGCTGTCTTGTAATCTTGATCGTCAATCTCGAGCAATAAATCGCCACGCGAGAAGAACGAGCCCACTTCGAACCTTGGGCTGATACGCGTCACGCGTCCCGCGACTTCGGCGCTAAAGGCGACTTCGTTGAAAGGCTGAACGATTCCATTTGCGTGAACGGTCACGCTGTAATCGCATACTCTCAGGTCAGTCACATTCGTTCGAATCAACCTTGCCTCTTTTTCCTCTTTCTTCTCTTCCTCAACCGTTATCGAAAAAAGAGAGAAGGAGTAGATGCCAAGTCCAAGGATGGCGATTGGCACGGAGACACGAACTGCCAAGGCCAGGTTACGGGCTATTTGCCCTAAGAACGATAATTTCGGCCGCGCTTGCAAGGCGTCACAGACTCCGCTCGTACGCTGAATTAAAGGACAGTTGCTGCGATCGAACTGCTTGAGGTCCGACACTGTATCAAGCGATCAATGGTGCAAAATGCTGGTAGGGTGTCGCATCTTCCTCACGAAGGGTGTGAGGTCTTTCGGCTGATGCAGGGAGTGCGGCCCACCTTTGGGGGAGGACACTATTTGGAGGCGGGATGCATCTGCCACCTAGCTCGATATGGCTACAGCATAGTTCATATCGCCAAACCAGGGGATGGCCTGCGATTACTTTTTGTTGAGTCAGCCAATTGCTTCGAACCCGCCACTTTTCTTCAGATTGTTCGCTCGAATAAGAACAATCCGCCCCTTGGGGACTTCGCAGCGTTTGAATAGAAGGCACGAAAACGAAATAGGTGCCAGAAAATCGTGTTGACTCACTCCCAGGCACAGAAGGGCCACGGGCCCGCACCGGACTCTCCAGCCTGAATTTCAACGAAACCAGTACTGCGTGAAAGCGATACGAGATCGCCGGAACCAAGTGACGTTGAATAGTGAAGGTGCCCTTCGTTGTCCTGGTCGACGAGTCGGTACCATATCAGCTGCAGCTGGCGGTCATCCGCATTCGTTACAGCGACGCGGGGAAGTGAGGGTAAGGCGGGCTGCGCTCCTGCGAGCTTTCTAAGAAGTGGAAATCCAATGACGCGAGAAGTGACTGCGACACTGACAGGATTTCCAGGCAAGCCTAGCAACAGTTTACCGTTGCAAGTCGCACCGAGAACAGGTCGTCCAGGGCGAAGTGGTAGGCGGTGAAACTGAATGTTCCCGCCGATGTTTGAGATTGCGTTAGGGACGTAATCGGTGTCGCCCATAGAAACACCTCCGGTCAAGATGATCGCATCGCAATCCTCGAGGTGCTTCTGGAGGTGCTGCTGGGCGCGGTCGCGCCTGGCGGTCTCCTCCGTCAGCTTCTTGAACTTGGTCTTCTGCGACGAGTTGAAGCTTTTCCAAGCCCCGAGCAAGGAGTGGAGCCGAGCCACGTCCCCGCACGAGCGCCAACCGTCCCCAAGCAGAGTCGCAACGAACAACGTGCCGTTGGCTGCTTCGATCACCTTGATCACCTCCTCC